>NZ_JBSFJC010000015.1:0-92197 GCF_053597855.1 Kitasatospora sp. NPDC001225 | reverse complement strand
GCCCCGCCCGCGCCCGGGCGGCAGCGCAGCAGCCGCCCGGCGGTCAGCCGGGCCCCGCGCAGCGCACCGTGCCGGTGCAGCGCCCGCACCGCGTAGGTCGAGCAGGACGGCGTGTACGGGCAGCAGGCCGGACGGCGGGGGCTGACCTCGGCGCGGTAGTAGCGCACCGCCCCGTACAGCACCCCGGCCGCGAACCCGCGCGGGGCGGGGGCGGACGGATCGGCCGCCCGGCGACCGCGCGCCCCGGTGAGGGCGAACCGGACGCCGGAGGCCATCATCACCGGGATCAGGGCGATCAGGCAGGGGTCGGCGAACTCGCAGCAGCCGTCGACGCAGCAGTCCGCGCCCTCGTCCCGGGCGCGCTTGCGCCGCTGGACCTTGGCGTGGTCCTCCTTGCGGTAGCGCTCCCGGTAGTCCTCCCAGGCCCGGCGCTGCTTCTTCCGCCGGAGCCGTTCCGAGGCGGGCAGCCACCACCAGGCGCGCTCCGGGCGGGCCGGCGGGAAGTGGGCGCCGAGATCCGGCGTCGGGTCGGACACTGCTGACGATCTCCTCGTTCTCGCCGCCGGGGGCCGACCCCCGACGATCCGGGCAAGATTATCCGAAGATCATCTGCCCGGATCCGCCCTGCGGCCGACGGCCCGCAAGCAACGGCCCGCGACCGGCGAGCAGCGGCCGGAGACCGGCTCAGCCGCCGAGGTTGAGCGAGGGGAAGAGGTCCTCGAACGGCTGGGTGGTCACCGAGACGCTCCGGGAGAAGGGGTTGTCGAAGTCCCAGATCATGAACAGCAGGAAGGCGATCAGCACGCTGAAGCAGAGCGCCAGGGTCAACTCCCTCGGCGTGCGCCGGATCTGGAGCGCGAAGAGCATGCCGACGGTCACCACCGCACCCCCGATCAGGCCGAACCAGACCACCCCGGGCATCGTCGGCCCGGCGTTCTGCCCGCGCGAGTTGCGGGACTCGGACGCCTGGCTGACCCGGTCCATGATCGGCTGGTAGCCCTGCGACTCCAGGTCGGAGGCGGGCGAGCGGGTGGCGATGTCGTTCTGGAGCTTCTGGAGCAGCTGGTCGCCCTTCTCGGTGATGCCACCGGTCTCCTGCATGTAGGACCACTCGGTGTTCACCACGTACGAGACGTAGGTGTCCACGTCGGCCCGGACCTGGTCGCGGAACTCCGCCGGGTAGATCACCGCACGGTCGCTGATCTCGCGCAGCGACTGCGCCTCGCGGAACAGGTCGTCCTGGGCGGCGCCGCGCGCCTCCCAGACACCCGCGATGGCGAGACCGAGGACGATCGCGTAGACCACCCCGATCATCATCGTGATGTACTCGATGACATCCGGGGTCTCGTCGGCACTCTCCTCGATCGGTCGGCGCTGCCTCAGCACCACCACCGCCATCACGACGGCACAGGCCGACGCCATGGCGATGATCAACGCCACCCACTCGGACATGGGAACTCCCTTCTCTGGCTTGGCTTGTGACGGAACGGAAAGCTCAAGGGGGCGGCCCCCCGACCGCTTCGGCACGGGCCGGTTCGGTTCGGGACCGGGCGGTAGGGCGGGCCCCCGCCGACCGGGAACCGGTCGGCGGGCCCTCAGGGGACGGTCAGGACGGGCCCGAACGGCCGCCGCGTCCTCGGCCACCACGGCCCGGGCGCAGGGCCGCCGCCGCGAGCACGCCGGGGACAATGATCACCAGCAGCATGGTGGTCATCGAGGTGCCCTGGTGCTGCCGGGCCATGGGCGCGGGCTTCGCCCTGGGGGCGTGGAACACCGGCTGCGCCGACGGGGTCGGCCACAGCGGGCTCGGACGGGCCGAACTCGGCGAGGCCGCGGGGCTGGGGGCCGCCGGACCGGGCGCGGCCGGGCTCGGGACCGCGGGCGCGGGAGCCGCCGGAACGGGGAGCGGCGGGGCCTGTGCGGGGGCGGGCGCCGCCGGGGCCGGGGTCGCCGGCGCGGGGGCGGCCGGGGAGGGCCCCGGAGCGGGTGCCGACGGCGGCACGGAGGGCGGGACCGAAGGAGCCGGGGACGCCGAAGGTGCGGGCGACGCGGGCGACGGGCTGGGGGACGGCGTCGGGCTGGGGGACGGCGAGGTCGGCGACGACGTGGCGGTAGGGCTCGGACTCGCGCTCGCGCTCGGACTCGGACTCGGGCTCGCGCTCGGCGTGGGGCTCGGAGTCGCGCTCGGACTCGGCGTGGGGCTCGGAGTCGGTGACGGCGTGGGAGTCGGCGACGGCGTGGCGGTCGGTGTGGGGGTGCGGGTCGGAGTCCGGGTCGGTGTCGGCGTCGGAGTGGGCGTCGGGCTGGGCGTGTGGGTGAGGGTCGGCGTCGGGCTCGGTGTGGGCTTCGGGCTCGGACTGGGGCTCGGGCACGGATGGTGGTGGTGATGGTGATGGTGGTGCCAGCCGTGGTCGCCGTACTCGTCGTCGCCGTACCCGTCGTCGTACTCGTCGTCGTCGCCGTCGTCGTGGCCCGGCCCGAGCTGCCCGGGGCCGCCCTGCCCCTCGACCGGCCGTCCGGGCTCGCTCCGCAGCCCCGCCGGACGCGAGGGCGAGGAGAAGGGCGGCGAGGGCGCGGACGGCGCCGAGACGGACGGCGACGGGAAGTGCGCCGAAGGGAACTGGGTCGGGGGGAAGTGCGGCGCGGTGGGCTTCGGGGCGGGCTTGGGTGTGCGGCAGGGGTGGTGCCCGTGCGGGGGCTTGGGCCCGTGGTGCCCCGGACCGACGCCCGGCGCGGCGCCGACGCCGACCTGGACGTCCACGTCCACGTCCACGCCGACGGTCACCTGTCCGCCCGGCCGCACCGACATCGAGAGGTCGGTCTCGTCGCACACGCAGACGTCCACCACCGGGCCGTGCGGGTACCCCCCGGGATGCCCGGCGCCGGACGCGGTCGCACCGCCGACCAGCGCGCAGATCGCGACCACGCCGGCCGCCGCGCCGATCAGCCGCACCCGCCGCCCGGGGGCCGCACCCCCAGCGACGCCGGACGGTATCCGGCAGATCTGCCGACGCTGGGGCATGGGCTCCACACACCTCTCGGATCGTCCGGGGAGGACGGAACGGGCTCGGGCCGACCGGCCGCGAAGGAACGGGCAGGACGGACGGAACGGGCGGAAAGGTCGAGTACGGTCGCGTTCCCGACGGAAGTTCCATCGGGTACGACCAGAAGTGATCAGACATGGTCAGGCGGACGGCCCGCCTTCAGGGGGCGGGCCGTCCGTCATCAGGTCAAACGATCATCGAGCCGACCGGTAACGGCCCGCGCTCACCGTTCTGCGCGCTCAGCTGCGCCGGTGCGCGATCTCCACGTTCTCCAGCACGCCGACCGCGTCCGGCACCAGGATGGCGGCCGAGTAGTAGGCGCTGACCAGGTACGAGATGATCGCCTTCTCGTCGATGCCCATGAAGCGGACCGACAGCGAGGGCTGGTACTCGTCCGGGAGGCCGGTCTGGTGCAGGCCGATGACGCCCTGGTTGTCCTCACCGGTACGGATCACCAGGATCGAGCTGGTGTTCTCCTTGGTGATCGGGATCTTGTTGCACGGCAGGATCGGCACCCCGCGCCAGGCCGGCACCTGCTGCCCGCCGAGGTCGACGTGGGTGGGGTACAGCCCGCGGGCGTTGAACTCCCGGCCGATCGCGGCGATGGTCCGCGGGTGGGCGAGCAGGTAGTCGGGGTCGCGGCGGCGGTTGAGCAGCTCGTCCAGGTCGTCCGGGGTGGGCGGGCCGGAGTGGGTCTGGATGCGCTGGTCGAAGTCGGCGTTGTTGAGCAGGCCGAACTCCGGGTTGTTGACGATCTCGTGCTCCTGGCGCTCGCGCAGGGCCTCGATCGTCAGCCGCAGCTGGTGCTCGGTCTGGTTCATCGGCTGGTTGTACAGGTCCGCGACGCGGGTGTGGACCTTCAGGACGGTCTGCGCGACGCTCAGCTCGTACTCGCGCGGCTTGAGCTCGTAGTCCACGAAGGCGCCGGGCAGCTCGTACTCGCCGTGGTGGCCGGCCGACATGGCGATCTCGGCCTCGCCGCGCTCGTTCTGCGCCTGGAGCGGCAGGGCCAGGAAGCCCTGGAGGTGCTCCTGGAGGCTGGGCGCGTTGTCCCGGATGGCGGCGAAGTCCGCCCGGGTCAGCGTCAGGGCGACACCGGAGGTGGCGGTCTTGGCCGTGAACTCCCAGACGGCGTCCGGGTTCAGCAGCGCGTCGTCACCGAAGCGGTCGCCGTCGCCGGCCACGCCGACCACGGTGTCGTCGCCGTACTTGCCGGTGCCGATCTTGTTGATCTTGCCGTGCGCGATCAGGAAGATCTTGTCGGCGGCCTCGCCCTGGGTGGTGAGCACCTCGCCGGGGCCGAAGTCCCGCTGCTGGCAGCGGTCGGCCAGGGCGGTGAGGACGTCCTCGTCCTCGTAGCCGCGCAGCAGGGCCAGCTCGCCCAGCTCGGCCGGGATCACCCGGACCTGGGAGCCGGTCTTGATGAACTCCACCACCCCGTTGCCCACGGCATAGGTGAGCCGACGGTTGACGCGGTAGGCGCCACCGGCCGCCTGGACCCAGGGGAGCACCTTGAGCAGCCAGCGGGAGGTGATCTCCTGCATCTGCGGTGCGGACTTGGTCGTGGTGGCAAGGTTCCGGGCAGCAGCCGTCGCAAGGCTCTGCTGCTTGGCCTGCACTGCCTCCGGGCTCGTGTCCACGGTCATCGGCAGGGCTCTCCATTCCTGTGATCGGGTCACACGTCCAGGGGCACAGCGGCCCGCCCTGACGCATGCCATGACGGATCATCAGATCCGTTTATCGGTGGGGGCGTTGGCGATTTACGCGAGAAGGCGACCACCGTCTCCCGGCGGCCCACCCGGAACCCTAGATCATCAGGACCCGACGGAGCCCGAACGAAGGCTCACTACCCCCCGATAGGGTGAATCTTGCCCGGTCCGCCCCCATCTCCCCGCAAACTCCGGGAACATCCGTTCGCCCCGGCGATCCCCCTGCGGCCAACGGCCTTTCCACCCCGGTCGGGGCCCGGCCGGACGGCCCGGAGACCACCGTCCGGCGTCAACCCGACGCACCGTCCCGGCGGTTCGGACACCCGCGCGCCGCCGGGCTCCGACCGCCGCTCCCCGCGGCCGACCACGGGAAACGCGAACGGCCCGTCAGGTGCCGGCACGGGGGAGGCCGGCACCTGACGGGTGAACGGGGGGTGTGCGGTGGGCGTCTGCGCCGGAGAGGACGGTGCGCGCCTGCGGTGCTCCGCCGATGACACCGGTGGGCCGGTCGGACCATTCGGGTCAGCCGGGTCATTCAGGTCAGGCGGACCAGGCCGGTCAGGCAGGCCGGTCGAGGCGGGCGGGTCAGGCGCAGGCGACCTGGGTGCCGGGGACGCCGACGATGCCCGAGTTGTTGGCCTCACCGCCCTTGTACTCGTAGTACAGGTAGGAGTAGAGGTCGATCCGGGTGCCGGGACCGCAGGCCGAATCGGGAGCGACGGCGTACGTCACCGTGAAGGCGCTGCTGGCACCGGGGGCGAGTGGGACGTTGTAGCGGGCGATGCCGCCGTGGACGTTGTCACTGCACCCGTTGGTCTGGGTGCCGCAGGCGGTCGCGGTGAACTTCAGCCCGGTCTCCAGACTCGTGGCGTAGGTCTCCTGGACGCTCTGGTAGACGAACTGGATCGGGGTGTCGTACGGGTTGGTGAGCGTCAGGGTGACGGTGAACTCGCTCCCCCGGACCGTCGTCTGCTTGTCGGAGACGGCCGTGAGGGGCAGTTGTCCGTCGGCCCGGGCGGCAGGGGCGGCGGAGAGGAGCAGACCGACGACGAGGGCCGGACACGCGGCGAGCGCGGCGCGACGCGGATGTGTTCTGCGCATGACCAAGGAGCGTAGGCCCCGCCTCCGCCGGGGTTGTGCTCCTCGGCCCGGGTCCGTACCGACGCAGGAGCGGCGAGCGGACACCGCGCACCGGCTGCTCTCGTTCCGCCCCCACGGGCGCACCCGGGGGCCTATCCTTCGCCGCTGCTCCCGGGGCGGCCCTCACCCGCACGGCGGCAGGATGTCGCAGAGCGCGCCGAGCGCCGCCGGGTAGGCGTGGTCCGGCGGCGTGGCGTAGCCCACCACCAGGCCGTCGACGGCGGGCATCGCCTCCTCCCCGACCGCCGGGTGCCGGTAGTCCGCGAGCCCCTCGACGGCCAGGCCCCGGTAGGCGGCGGCCTTGAGCACCGAGCGCTCGGTGCCCGGCTCCAGGCGCAGCACCGCGTGCAGGCCGGCCGCGATGCCGGACACCTCGACGTGCGGGGCGCGGGCCGCGAGGGCGGCCACCAGCTCGTCCCGGCGCTCGCGGTAGCGGCGGCGCATCCGGCGCACGTGCCGGTCGTAGCCGCCGGAGTCGACGAACTCGGCGAGGGTCAGCTGGTCGAGGGCGCTGGCCCAGCCCTCGCGCTCGCCCTTGGCGGCGAGCACCCGGTCCACCAGGTGGTCGGGCAGCACCATCCAGCCGAGCCGCAGCGCGGGGGTGAGGCTCTTGCTGGCACTGCCGAGGTAGACCACCCGTTCGGGGTCGAGCCCCTGGAGGGCGCCGACCGGCTGGCGGTCGTAGCGGAACTCCCCGTCGTAGTCGTCCTCCAGGACCAGCCCGCCGCGCCCGCGCGCCCAGTCCACCACGGCGGCGCGGCGCCCAGAGTGCAGTGGGCCGCCGGTGGGGAACTGGTGGGCGGGGGTGAGCAGCGCCGTCCGGACGTCCGGGTGGTTCGCCAACTCGCCGGTCCGGGCGCCCCGTTCGTCGATCGGCAGCGGAACGGTGGTGACGCCGGCGGCGGCCAGCAGCCCGCGGTGGAAGCCCAGCCCGTACGCCTCGACGGCCAGCGGGCCGTGCTCGGCGGGCGGCAGGACGGGCGCGGCGCCGTCGAAGAGCAGCCGCAGCGCGTGGGCGAAGCCCGAGCAGACCACGATCCGGTCGGGGTCGGTGCGCACGCCCCGGGCGCGGGCGAGGTAGTCGGCGAGGACGGTGCGCAGTTCGCGCCGGCCCTGGGGGTCGCCGGGGCCGAAGGCCTCGTTGGGGGCGGCGGTGAGGGCCCGGCGGGCGGCGGCGAGCCAGGCGGTGCGCGGGAAGGAGGAGGCGTCGGGCTGGCCCTGGCGCAGGTCGTGGGTGGGGCCGGGGCGGCGGGAGGGCCGGCGGGCCCGGCCGCTCGGGACGGGTTCGGCGCGTTCGGCGACGGTGGTGCCGGAGCCCTGCCGGGCGGTGAGCCAGCCCTCGGCGACGAGTTCGGCGTAGGCCTCGGCGGCGGTGTTGCGGGCCAGGCCGAGGTCGGTGGCGAGGGCGCGGTAGGGCGGCAGCCGGGTGCCGGGGGCCAGTCTGCCGCTGCGGATCGCCTCGCGCAGGGCCGTCATCAGCGCGGCACGCCGGCCCCCGGTGGCGGGGAGGTCGAGGTGCAGGTCACTGCCGGTCGGGTGGGCGGGCTCGGAGGGGTGCGTGCCCCGCGTGTCCGTCATGGTCACGCACCCTACCGGCCGCCGCTCCGGCCCCCTTCGGGCGGCTACCCGGCCCCGGGCCGGGCACGCACCTCAGGCCCGGGGCACGCAGCTCAGGGCACGCGCCTCAGGCTGGGGGCACACGCCTTATGGGACGACGGTGACCGGCCAGCGGCCCGCCTTGACCAGCCGGACCGCCACCGAACCGATCACCTTGTGCCCGGCCTGCTCGGAGACGCCGACCACCACGGCGTCGGCGCGCAGCTCGTCCGCGAGCTTGGCGAGGCCGGTGTACGGGTCGCCGCGCATGGTCAGGAAGCGCCACTCCACCTTCCACACCTCGCGCACCCGGTGCTCGGCCTCACGCAGGGCGGCCAGCAGCTCCTCGGCGATCTCCTGGGTGGTCTCCTCCACCACGGCTCCGGCCAGGGCGGTCGCGGCGCCGAGGATCGGCTGGACGTACGCCACCGCGAGGACGGCGCCCTGCCGGCGGGCCAGTCCGGCGGCGTAGGCGGTGGCGCGCCAGGAGGAGTCGGAGCCGTCCAGGCCGGCCAGCACCACGCTGGGGCCGTCGGTGCCCAGCTCGAAGCCCGCGGGCGCGGCCGCGGCCTCGTGCTCCTCGGCGCCGATCGGCACCCCCGCCGCGGCGGCCCTTCCCGCACCGGCGTCGGCCGCCCCTCCCGCACCGGCGGCCGCCTCTCCCGCGTCCGCCGTGTCCGCTGCATCGCTGTCGTTGCTCATGGGGCCGAGGCTATGCCCGCCACCGGGAGTGACGGCAGGGGGCACTCCGGGTGAGGGCTGTGGCGCGGGCCACCCGGGCGGGCGGCCGCGGCGGCGGAACCGGCACCGGCGGCTGGCCGACCGTCACACGCTGTCGACCGTGTGGGCGGCCTCACACCGGTTCCGGGGCGGGTTCGGAGTGGCGCGGGCCACTTCCCGGGGCTTTTTGATCTTGGAAATGGTGGCAAATCGGGCGAAATCGCCATATTTCCTTGATCCTTACGCGCGGTAACACCCCTCTGACGTGGCTAAACCTTCGGATCCTTGAAACCGCCCCGACCACCCCCGTAACTTCGAACCCGTTGCACCGAGCGATCCGCTCCGGCCGGGCCAACCGCCCCCGGGCAGAACGGTGCAGGACCACGCGAGTGACGTGTCCCCGAAACCGACGGCCTTCCGAGGGCCTGGTTCCGCGCGCTCGCAGACCCCTCCGAAAGGAACTCCATGACCTTCCGTAACGAGACCGCCGCTGCCACCACCACTGCCACCCCGAAGCGCCGCAACCGCGTCCGGATGGCTCTGATGGCCGGGGCGATCACCGCCCTGCCCGTGGCCGGCCTCGTCACGGCCACCAGCGCCTCCGCCGCGCCGGCCACGGTCTGGGACAAGGTCGCCGCCTGCGAGGCGACCGGCAACTGGGCCATCAACTCCGGCAACGGCTTCTACGGCGGCCTGCAGTTCACCCAGAGCACCTGGGCCGCCTTCGGTGGCACCTCCTACGCCGCGCAGGCCCACCAGGCCACCAAGGACCAGCAGATCGCCATCGGCGAGAAGGTCCTCGCCGCCCAGGGCCCCGGCGCCTGGCCGGTCTGCTCCGTCAAGGCCGGTCTGGGCAAGTAAGACGTAGGCCACGAGGCCGCCGCACCCCGCCCGGGGTACGGCGGCCTCGTCGCGTTCCCGGCCGGAGCCTCGGCTCCCGGCCCCTCGGCCCCCGGATCCCGGCCACCCCGGTGGAACGGGCCGGTCAGGACGGCCGGGGCGGGAGCGGCAGCGGAACGGCCGGCAGCCCGTCGATGCTGCTGCCGACCAGCGGCTTGCGCTCGCAGTAGGCGCCGAACTCCTCCTCGTCCTTCCGGTCGAAGTACTGGGCGTGCAGGTCGCGGTCGGCCCGGTAGTCCATGAACGGCACCGCGTACCCGCAGGAGTCGCTGACCCGCTCCGCCCGGACCAGCACGATCGCCCGCAGCCCGGAGCCGTCGGCGGACGGGTCGAAGTGGCCGAGCAGTTCGGCGAACCGCGGGTCGTCCCGGAACACCGGCTCCCCGCGCCCGTGCACCCGCACCACGGTCGGCGGGCCCTCGAACGCGCACCACATCAGGGTGATCCGGCCGTTCTCCCGCAGATGGGCGACCGTCTCGGCCTGCGAGCCGCCGAAATCCAGGTAGGCGAGGGTGAGTTCGTCGATCACCGCGAGCGTCCCGGACCGGCCCTTGGGCGAGAGGTTGACGTGCCCGTCGGCGGCCAGCGGGGCGGTGGCCACGAAGTAGACCGGCTGGCGCTCGATGAACCGGCGCAGCCGACCGTCGATGGCTTCGTACTGCTTTCCCATGCCCGCCAGTCTGCCCCCATCTCGGCTGGCAAGAAACCGGATTCCGCTTCCTGAGACACCCCGCACCGCCCGGGCCCTCCCGGGGGCCGGGCGGTGCCGCCTACGATGGCCCGTGCGCGTGTCACCCGCCGGACCGAGCTGGGGAGTTGCGATGATCCGGAACACCCCTCCCGGGACGGTCCTCGGCGCGCCGGCCGCGCCGCTGCGCGGGTACGTGCTCGGCTACCGGGGCTACCGGCTGGCGCTGCGGCAGCCGCTCCGACGGCTGGAGGTGCCGACGGACGTGGTCACCGTGGCGCTCGCCTTCGAGGGCACCATGAGCCTCACCGACGCCGTCTCCCCCGCGGCCGCGGCCTCCTTCGGCTCGGTCGCCGCCGGGCTGCGCCGCACCGCGACGGTCGCCGAACACGCGGGCGCGCTGCACGGGTTGGCCGTCTCGCTCACCCCGCAGGGCGCGTTCCGGGCGTTCGGGCCGCTGGCCGGCGAGCTCGGCGGGCACTGGGCCGAGGCCGGGGACGTCCTGGGCCCGCGGCTGCGGGCGCTGACCGACCGGCTGGCCCACGCGCCGAGCTGGCCGGCCCGGTTCGCCATGCTGGACGGGTACTTCGGCGCGCTGTTCGCGTACGGGCCGGACTGGGACCCGTCCGTGCACTGGGTCTGGCGGCAACTGCGGCACTCGCACGGGCTGGTGCCGATCGGCACCCTGGTCGAGGGCACCGGGTGGAGCCGCCGCCGACTGGAGCTGCGCTTCCGCGAGCACCTCGGGCTGGCCCCCAAGCAGGCGGCCGGCATCCTCCGGCTCCAGCGCACCCTCAACGCCCTGACCGCGCACGAGGACCACCCCTCCGAGGACCACCGCTCCGGGCACCGGCCCACCGGCGCCGACCTGGCCACGCGCTGCGGCTACTACGACCAGTCCCACCTCGACCGGACCTTCCGCGCCATGGTCGGCTGCTCGCCGCGCGCGTTCCTGGCCGCCCGGCGCACCGCCGCCGCCCTGCCCGGGCCCGCCGAGCGGGTCACCGACCGGGTCAGCGGGCGGGTGACCAGCACCGTCCTGGACCCAGGGGGCTCCGGGAGCTGAGGCGTGCGCATTCGTACAAGACGCACCGCTGCCCCGCCCGGCACGCTCGAAGGGCCCGGCCGGTACGGGGGGCCGGCCGGTCACCGGAGCGGGCGGGGCGGGGCAGGGCAGGGCGGAAACGGGGCGGGGCGGGGCGGGCCGGGCGGGGTGTCAGCCGGTCAGTGCTTCAGGTACACGCTGTCCATGAACTCGATGATCTGCTGATCGGTCAGCCGCTGGCCTTCGCGGTGGCCCATCGCCAGGTCGGCCTCGCTGATCATGCCCACCAGCCGGTCCCCGTCGATCACCGGGATCCGCCGGATCTGGTGCTGCTCCATCTTGCGCAGCACCGTCTCCATGCTGTCCTCGGCGCGTACGCAGTGCAGGTGGCCGCCCAGTTCGATGGCCGTCATCGTGGCCGGATCCTTGCCCTCCGCGATACATCGCAGCACGATGTCGCGGTCGGTGATGATGCCCTTGAGCTTCTGGTCGTCGCCGCAGATCGGCAGCGCGCCCACGTGCTTGTCGCGCATCATCCGCGCGGCCTCGGCGAGCGTCTGGTGGGCGCCGATGCACTGGGCACCGGTGTGCATGATGTCTCGGGCTTTGGTCACGGGGACTCCTTCGTCGGTGGTTCCCCCCGCCGGATCCCCCCGCATCCCCCCGGCGGTGCTCCCGGGCTCCCGCCGTCGGGGCGGAAGGGGGCTGTGACCGCGCCCTCACCATAAGCAACCCCGCCTCCGCCCGCGACCCCGCGCAGCCGGAGCGGGCGAGTCCGCGCGACCTTCGAGGCGGGGCCCGGGGCGCGGCCGCAGAGTGGAAGAGAACGCGACCGGCCCGGCTCACGGCCCGGCCACCCGCACCTCCCGAGGAGTGAGCGAGCCATGGACACCACCGAGACCCCCGCCCCGCAGGTCTGGCCCAACCTGCGCGCCACCGACGCCCGGGCCCTGATCCGCTTCCTGGTCGACGCCTTCGGCTTCCAGGAGGTCGTCGCCTACGGCGAGGGCGACTTCGTCGCGCACGCCGAACTCGCCTGGCCCGAGGGCGGCGGCGTGATGCTCGGCTCCGACCGTCCGACACCCGAGGACGCCGAACCGTGGCCGGGCCGGCCGGGCGGCTTCACCGCGTACGTGGTCACCGCCGACCCGGACGGCGTGCACGCCCGCGCGGTGGCCGCCGGGGCCCGGATCATCACCGGGCTGTACGAGACCGACTACGGCTCGCGCGACTTCGCCGCCGCCGACCCGGAGGGCAACCGCTGGTACTTCGGCACCTACCCGGGCGCGCCCCGGCCGGCCGGCCGCCCACGGGGGTGAGGCGGTCCGCGGTCGCGGACGGCCCGGAGCGGCGGCGCCGAGGCGGTGGCCGCCGGACCGGGGCAGACTGACAACGGGGCCACCCCACCGGAGGCATCGGAGGCGGACCGTGCCGCAGATGACGGTGGACGGGCACACCCTCGCCCTCTCCCACCTCGACAAGGTGTACTACCCGCGCACCGGCACCCCCAAGGGCGAGGTGCTGCGCTACTACGCCGCCGTGCATGCCGCCCTGCTCCCGCACCTGCGCGACCGCCCGGTCTCCTTCCTCCGCTGCCCGGACGGCGTCGAGGCGGAGGTGTTCGTCGCCAAGAACCCGCCGCCCGGCACCCCGGACTGGGTGCGCACGGTCGACGTGCCGAGCAACACCGGCGAGCTGCGCCAGGTGGTGCTGGAGAGCGGCGCGGCGCTGCTGGCGGTCGCCAACCTGGGCTGCCTGGAACTGCACGTCCCGCAGTGGCACGCGGCCCGACCCGCCCTCGCCGACCGGCTGGTGCTGGACCTGGACCCCGGCGAGGGCGCCGACGTGCTCACCTGCCGCACGGTCGCGCTGCTGCTGCGCGAGCGGCTCGCGGCGGACGGCCTGGCGGCCTGGGTGAAGACCTCCGGCTCCAAGGGCCTGCACCTGCTGGTCCCGATCGAGCCCGCGCCGAGCGCCCGGGTCTCCGGGTACGCGAAGGCGCTGGCCGCCGCCCTGGAGGCCGAGCACCCGGAGCTGGTGGTGCACACCATGGCCAAGGCCCGCCGCCGGGGCCGGGTGCTGGTCGACTGGTCGCAGAACAACGCCAAGAAGACCACCGCCGCGCCGTACACCCTGCGGGCCAGGCCGCTGCCGACCGTCTCCACCCCGCTGGCCTGGGCGGAGCTGGAACGGGCCGCCGACGAGCGGGACCTGGTCTTCACCCTCGCCGAGGTGCCCGACCGGCTGGCCGCCCACGGCGACCTGCTCGCCCCGCTGCTGGACCCGGAGCGGGCCCGGCCGCTGCCCGGCGCACCGGCGGCGCCACCACCGACGGGGTCACCACCGACCAGGCGGGCGGAGGGAGCGCGGCCGGCCCAGGTGCTGCACCCGCCCGTCGAGGTGATGCGCCCGGCCGCCGTGGCCGCCGTCCCGCCCGCCGACGGCCTGGGCGGCGGGGGCGTGCAGTACGAGCTGAAGCTGGACGGCTTCCGCTGCGTCGCCTTCGCCCGGGGCGGGCGGCCCGCGTACCTCCAGTCCCGCGGCGGCCGCGACCTCGCCGCCGAGTTCCCGCCGATCGCCGCCGCCGTCGCCCGGCTGCCGGAGGGCCTGGTGCTGGATGCCGAACTGGTCGCCTGGCGCGACGGCCGGTTCGCCTTCGGCGAGCTGCTGCGCACCCGCCGGGCCCGCGCCGCCGCCACCGGGGTCGCGCTCGGCCTGATCGCCTTCGACCTGCTGGCGCTGCCCGGCCGCGACGTGCGGGCCCTTCCGCTCACCGACCGCCGCCGGCTGCTGCTCGCCGCCCTCGCCGACGTCCCGCCGCCGATCCGGCCGGTCATGGCCACCACCGACCGGGCGGAGGCGCTGGAGTGGATGGAGCGGCTCGCCGACACCGGGGTGGAGGGGCTGGTCTGCAAGGCCGCGGCGGCCCCGTACCGCCCGCGCGGCGCGGGCCGGGTCTGGGTCAAGTACCGCCGCGGCGACACCCTCGACGCCACCGTCCGCGCCGTCACCGGCCCGGCCGCCCACCCGCACGCGCTGATCCTCCAGCTGGACGACGGCCGGGTGTTCCTGACCACCCCGAGGCTCACCCCGGTCCAGTCCCGCGAGGTCGCCGAACTCGCCCGCCCCCTGCTCGGCCCGCCCGCCACCGACCCGGACCACGGCCCGGTCCACCCGCTGACCGCCCCGCTCCGCGCCGAGTTCACCCTCACCGGCCGCCCGCCCTCCGCCACCTTCCTCCGCCTCCGCGGCGACTGACCCCGCCCTCGCTCCCCTTGCTCACCGCCTCCGTTTCGCCGCCGCGTGGGCGAACTCCGTCACGAAGGCGTCGTCGAACAGCGGCAGGTCGCCCGGCTTGCGGCTGGTGACGAGCGGGCCGGGGCCGTCGTGGCAGACGTGGACCGGCTCGTCCACCCAGTGGGCGCCGGCGTTGACCAGGTCGGTGCGCAGGCTGGGCCAGGAGGTGAGGGTGCGGCCGCGGACGGCGTCGGCCTCGATGAGCGTCCAGGCCGCGTGGCAGATCGCCGCGACCGGACGGCCGGCGGCGCAGCAGGCGTGCACGAAGGCGACCGCCGGGCGGTCCAGGCGCAGCCGGTCGGGGTTGGCGACGCCGCCGGGGAGGACCAGCCCGTCGTAGGCCGCCGGGTCGGCCGCGGCGACCAGGGCGTCCACGGCGAAGGTGTCGCCCTCGGCGTGGTGGCGGACGGTGCGGACCCGGCCCTCGGCGGTGGACAGCAGCCGCGGGGTGCCGCCGGACTCGGCGACGGCCTGCCAGGGGTCGGTCAGTTCGACCTGTTCGGCCCCGTACGGCGCGACCAGGAAGGCGATCACGCGTCCGGTGAGCGTGGTGGACGGCCAGCCCATGGCGTGGTCGCTCAGCGCGGGTGCGGGGCGGTCAGGTCGACGGCCGCGGGCGGGGCGGAGCTGAGCCTGGCGCGCGGGCAGTCGAGGTGGACGGCGCGGTCGAGGTGGTCGAGCCGGGCGACCAGTCCGGCCGGGACGAGCACCCGGGTGCCGGGCACCCAGGGTTCGGCGTCGACCAGCAGGTGGTCCCCGGCGTCCTGTTCGACCCGGCCGACCGGGCCGTCGGTGGCGAGCACCTCGTACCCGACCAGCGCGAGGTCGGCGGCGGGATGGGAGCCCGGGCGGTACTCCCACAGGTCGGTGGTCATGGTGTCACGCCTCCGGACGGTCCCAGGGCCGCCGTTCGCGGCGCTCCCGGCGTTCCCGGGCCTCCGCCGGGTCCACCGCTTCGGTGCCGCCGCGGCGGCGGCGCAGCAGCTCGGAGGCGGCGAACGCGGCCGCCACGGTGGCCGCCCAGACCACGCCGAGCGCGACCAGTACGGCGGTGGCCGGGGTCCGCAGGCCCACGCCGAGGCAGATCATCGTCATCACCAGCGCGGTCAGCACGACCCCCGCCGAGAACCTGCGCCCGATGCCGCGGAGCACGCCCCGGACCCGGCTCGGCGGCTCGGCGCCCATGGTGCTCAGCTTCCGGTCGAGCCGTGTGTCCTGGCGCAGATCGGACTCGATCTCCTCGAGGAGCCGCCGCTCCCATCCGCTCAACGCGGGTCCGTCCATCTCGGTCACCTCCGACACTTCGGGTGACGTGCTCGCACCCGGGCGGTTGCCCGGTACGGGCTCGCGCTAACCGTTCCGGGCACCGCCTGTTCCGGCGCCGACGGGCCCGAACGCCCGGGGGCGGGCGAGCAGGCTGTCGTCCAGGACGCTCAACAGGGCGGCGGCGTCGCGGTGGACCTCGGCCGCACCCGCCGCCCGCAGCTCGGGGCCGGTGTCCCGGCCGGCCGCCAGGGCGACGCACGGCACCCCGGCCCGCCGCGCCGCCCGGACCTCGCGCACGCTCCCGGCGACGGCCACGGCGTGCGAGGGCCTGCCGTCCACCAGGTCCAGCGCGGCCCGCACCGGGTCGCCCCCGGGGTCGGCCACGGCCAGAGCCGGAGCCCCGGCCGGCCCGGGGCCGGTCAGCACGACCGTCCAGCCCCGTACCGCGCACTCGCGCAGCAACTCGGCACCGCCGGGCAGCGCGGGCTGCCACCAGTCGGTACCGAAGAGAGCCGCCGAGACCACCGTCATGACCACCGCTTCCGTTCGCGGGCGACGCACCGAACGCTCTCTTCCAGGTTAGGTCGCTCCCCCGCCGCGCGCGCAGCCTGCGCCCCGTGGATCCGCGGCGGGGGGCCGTGGCAAGGAGCCACGGCGGGGGGCCGCGCGGCCGTCGGTTCGCGCCGCCCGGACCGCCGCTCCGCGCGTGCGCCGTCGCTCCGGAGCGCGGGCCGGGACCGGGGCGGGGGCGGCGGCCGCGCGCCGGGGCCCGTCGTGCGGTGCGGTCCGCGAAAAGCCGCTGGTCCGGGGCTGCCCGCAGGCCCTAGGGTGTCGCCCCGTCACATTGGTCCAGTCCAGGAGTCCGTCCCCGATGCCTTCGCCCGCCCTGTACCGCTCGCCCAGACCCAGCTCCACCGCCGCCACCGTCCTGCTCGCCGTGTGCGGCACCGCGACCCTCGCCTCGCTCGCCGCGGGCTTCCGCCTGTACGGGGAGGCGGGGGAGTTCGCCGCCGACTCCGACCTGGCCGACGAGTCCGCGCTGACGGACGCGGCCCTGCTCTACGACAACGTCAGCCTGGTCCAGACGCTCACCCTGCTGGCCTCGGCGGTCGCCTTCGTCACCTGGTTCCACCGGGTGCGGGTGAACGCGGAGGTCTTCGACCCGAGCGGGCACCGGTTCAAGCGCGGCTGGGCGATCGGCGGCTGGTTCACCCCCGTGGTCGCCCTCTGGTTCCCGTTCCGGATCACGGTCGACACCTGGACGGCCAGCGCCCGGCCGGACGCCTCCGGGGTGCGCCTGCCGCACCCCCAGCCGCTGGTCAACCTCTGGTGGGCCACCTTCTGGCTGGCCAACGCGACCGACCGGTTCGGCGCCAACTACCTGAACTCGGCGAAGTACCCGGACGACTACCAGACCGCCCTCGGCTGGCTGCTGGCCTCCGACGTGCTGGAGGTGGTCGCCGCCGTCTTCGCCGTCCTGGTCGTCCAGCGGCTGACGGCCATGCAGGAGGAGCGCTTCGCCGAGTCCACCGCCCACGCGTACGCGGTCCGCGGCGGGACCGTCCGGGGCTGAGCCGTTCCGTCGGCCGCGGGCCCGCGGGCGGGCGCTCAGTCCGTGAACGGGTCCGAGGCCAGCCGGGCGTGCAGGTGCTCGTCCGTATAGACGCCCCCGCCGTAGGTGTAGGAGGCGCGCAGGGTGCCCTCGTACGGGAAGGCGGCCCGCTCGGCGACCCGGCAAGAGGCCTCGTTGCCGACGGCGTGGTAGAGCTCGATCCGGCGGGCGCCGGCGTGCTCCACCGCCCAGCGGGTGACGGCGGTGGTGGCCCGGGTGGCCAGGCCCCGGCCGCGGGCCGCGGCGAGCAGCCAGTAGCCGACCATGGCCACGCCGTCGTCCCGGTTGCTCCACCCCAGGTAGGCGTTGCCGCAGAGGCTGCCGTCGGCGGCGTCGATCACGGCGAAGGGGGCCGCGCTGCCGTCGGCCCAGCTCGCCTCGCAGCGCTCCAGGTAGGCCTGCGGGTCGACCGGGCCGGTGGCGCTGAGCGGGTTCCAGCGGGCGACGGCCGGGTCCGCCGCGGCGGCGAGCAGGGCGGGCACGATTCCGCCGGACACGTCGAGGCCGGGCCCCCACGGGCGCAGCACGGCGTCGCCGAGGTCGAGGACGGTGGGGCGGAACAGCCGCTGGGCGGTGCCGGGATCGCTGATGGTCATCCCGTCTTCCTATCCCCCGCTCCCCCGGGCCCGCCAGCGAATATTCCGGCCTCCGGGCCCGACGCCCGCTCCGCCCTGGTGGACGGAGCGGGCGGACGGAGCGGGCGGGCGGACGGGGCGCGGTCAGATCCGGGCCAGGTAGCCGTTCTCCACCAGCCAGAGCACGTTCAGCTTGGCCGGGCCGCCGGGCAGCAGGGTGGCGTCGAGCTGGTACTGGAGGCCCCAGCCGGGCTGGTTGAACCAGGGAGCGATCGGGCCGGCGTGCACGGTGAAGGCCTTGACCACCTTGTAGTCGTGGTAGTTGCAGGCGGCCGGCGGGGTGCCGTCCAGGCTCTGCGGCGGGAGCGCGCGGCTGGCGTAGGGCAGGCCCTCGGGGGCGAGGTAGGCGCCGTACTCGCTGCCGTAGCGGTCGATGTTCTGGTTCGGGTAGAGGGTGAGGTCGAACTCGATCGGGCTGCCGTCGGGCAGGGTGACGTAGCCGTCGGCCGGCGGGTATATCCAGCCGCCCTTGCCGCCGTTGCCGGCCGGGTCATAGTACTTGGCCAGGAAGTCCTGCTCGCCCGCGCCGCCGGTGCGCTGGTAGCCGACGAGCTGGCGGCCGACCGGCCCGGCGGTCGGGAGGTCGGCCGGGCCGAGGCGGGCGTCGTCGTGGCGGAAGGCGGCGGAGCACTGGTCGGCGGGGGTGGCCGCCGGGGCCGCGACGGCGGCGGGGACGGTCACGGCGGTGAGGGCGGCGGCCGCGGCGAGCGGCGCGACGAGCAGGCGAAGGCGAAGGCGCACGGTGTCTCCGTCGAACGGGTCAGCGGTCGAGAAAGGAGCCACGGAGGAGCGTTGTGCTCACCCTCTGTGGCTGGTTCGACACCAGGCAATCGGATCATCTGATCATTCGTCAACATGATCCATGCGACTGCGCGTTCGACTCGGCGGATTCGGCCAAAGCCGGGACACCGGGACCGCCCGTCCGCGAGGATGAGCGGTCCGGCGCGCCCGGGTCACTTCCCCGGGGCGACCCGCCCGAGCAGGTGGAGCAGCCGGTCGAGGGCGTCCTTGGAGTTCGGCTCGGTCAGGTTGGCCATCAGCCGGAACGCCGCCTTCAGCAGCGCCGGGTGGCCGAGCCCGGCCGCCCCGGCCGCGCCGCGCAGCTTCGGGCGGCCCAGCATGTCGGCGACCAGGCGGCCGAGCGCGAAGTAGCCCGCGTAGGCGGAGCGCAGCGCCTGCGGGTAGGCGCGCAGGGCGAGTTCGCGACCGCGGTCGGTGCGGCGGGCGAGGGCCTGGACGATGGTCTCGGCGGCGTAGCGGCCGGACTCCATCGCGTAGGCGATGCCCTCGCCGGTGCCCGGGCTGACCGTCCCGCCCGCATCGCCGATCAGCAGCAGACCGTCGGCGTAGTGGGGCGCGCGGTTGAGGCCCATCGGCAGGGCGGCACCGCGGATCGGCTCGGTGACCGCGTCGGGGGTGTAGCCGTACTCCGGGGGCAGGCCGTCGCACCAGCGCCGCAGCACCTCGCGCCAGTCCGCCTCGGTCCCGGCGGTGTCGAGGACCCCGAGGCCGACGTTGGCGGTGCCGTCGCCCATGCCGAACACCCAGGCGTAGCCGGGCAACTGGCGCCGGGCCCGGTCGTCGGGGTCGCGCAGGTCGAGCCAGACCTCCAGGTAGCGGTCGTCGTGCCTCGGGGTGGTGAAGTACGTCCGGTAGGCGACGCCCATCGCGCGGTCGGTGCGGCGGTAGCGCCGCATCGCCACCGACAGCCGGGTGGAGTTGCCGTCGGCGGCGACCACGACCGGGGCCCGGTAGGCGACCGGCCGGCGCTCCTCGCCCAGCTTGGCGGTGACGCCGGTGATCCGGCCGGTCCGCTCGTCCAGCGTCGGGCCCGTCACATTGGCGCGTTCGACCACCCGGGCTCCGAGCGAGGCGGCCTTGCGGGCGAGCAGTTCGTCGAAGTCGGCGCGGCGCCGGACCAGTCCGTACCCGGGGTAGGCGGAGAGCTCGGGCCAGTCGAACTCCACCGAGCGGTGCCCGGAGATCAGCCGCAGGCCCCGGTTGTGCAGCCAGCCGGCCTCCTCGGAGACGTCGATGCCGAGGTCGGTCAACTGCTTGACGGCGCGCGGGGTGAGGCCGTCCCCGCAGACCTTCTCGCGCGGGAAGGCGGACTTCTCCAGCAGCAGGACGTCCAGTCCGGTCCGGGCGAGGTGGGCGGCGGCGGTGGAGCCGGCCGGTCCGGCGCCGACCACGATGACGTCGGCGCTCCCCCCGTCCTGGACGGCCTCCCCGCCACTGACGGTCTCCTCGGGCCGGACGGTCTGCTCTGGGCCGGGCATCGCACTCTCCCACGGGTCGGATCGGCTGTCCGCGCGACGGAGTCCTCGGACTGGGCGGTTCCGGACGGACGATAGAGAACCCCGGCGCCCGCCCGCCGCCCCGACACGCAGGCCGCCCCGCGAACCGGCCAATACCGGCCACCCCTGCCGTACGGGTCCACCCGCCACGCCGGGGCCCGGACGCAACCGAGCCCCCGGCCCGCGAGCAGCAGCGGGACCAGGGGCTCTCCGTCGTTCCGCGGCGCGGACCCCTCGGGGGGATCAACGGCGGTCGCGCCGGGTTCGACGAGGGCCCCGACCACGGGGGCGGACCGGGGCCCTCATCCGGTACCACGGCCGGCACCGCCTCCCGGGTTCACCACCAGTCCCACTGATCCCATTGACACCATTGACACTACCGGCACCACCCGGTCCGGCCCCGGGAACGGCGGAAGCCCCTGACCGCACGGGGGAACGCGGCAGGGGCTTCCACTGTCGACTACGGCCGGCGGGCCCTCACGGGTTCAGCGCCAGCACCACGTACCCCGCCAGCACCGCCAGGTGCACCGCGCCCTGCAGCGGGGTCGCCCGGCGCGGGATGACGGTGAGGGTGAGCAGCACGATGGTCAGGCTCAGCAGCACCATGTGCGCCGGGTCGAGGCCGAGGACGAGCGGGCCGGAGAGCCAGGTGGAGGCGATCGCGACCGCCGGGATGGTCAGGCCGATGCTGGCGAGCGCCGAGCCGAGGGCGAGGTTGAGGCTGGTCTGCACCCGGTTGCGGACGGCCGCGCGCAGCGCCGCGATGGTCTCCGGCAGCAGCACCATCATGGCGATCACGACGCCGACCACGGCGTGCGGCAGCCCGGCGTCGTCCACCGCCTTCTCGATGGTCGGCGACACGCCCTTGGCCAGGCCCACCACCGCCACCAGGGCGACGGCGAGCAGCAGCAGGCTGATCCCGGCGGCCCGGAGGGTGGGCGGGGAGGCGTGCTCCTCCTCGGCCAGCACCCGGCCCTCGGGGGTGACGGGCAGGAAGTAGTCGCGGTGCCGGACGGTCTGGGTGGCCACGAACAGGCCGTAGACCACCAGCGAGGCGGTGGCCGCGAAGGTGAGCTGGGTGGTCGAGAACTGGGGGCCGGGCGAGCTGGTGGTGAAGGTCGGCAGCACCAGGCTGAGGGTCGCGAGGGTGGCGATGCAGGCCAGCGCGGCGCCGGTGCCCTCGGCGTTGAAGACGGCGGTCCGGTACTTGACGGCGGCGACCAGGATGGACAGTCCGAGGATGCCGTTGCAGGTGATCATCACGGCGGCGAAGACGGTGTCCCGGGCCAGGGTGGAGGACTTGTCCCCGCCGTCGGCCATCAGCGTCACGATCAGCGCGACCTCGATCACGGTGACCGCCACGGCGAGGACCAGTGACCCGAAGGGCTCCCCCGACCAGTGCGCGATCACCTCCGCGTGGTGCACGGCCGACAGCACGGCGCCCACCAGGAAGCAGGCGACCACCGCCACCACCCAGCCGGGGAGTTCCTTGTGCCAGGTCAGGGCGAGGACGAGGAACGACACCACCGGGACGACGACGGTCCATTGCGCGAGAGCCGCGCGGAGCTTCGTGATCATGCCGCCGAGGATCCCAGACCGGAGGCCCGTCACCCGGGTGCCCGCGCCGGATACATAGGGATGTGGCATAACTCATCCCAATTCGGCAGTCACCCACCGTAGCCATGAAGGTACTGAAGCACTTTGTCGACATGTTGCCGAAGCCGTTCCGGGACGCCCCCGGCGGTCGCCACGGTCTTGTCGCTGGTCCGGTAGGCCGCCGCGACCAGGGCGGGCAGGTCGTGGGTGAAGCCGTGGCGCTTTATCTGCTGGTCGAGCCAGCAGGCGTAGTTGCCCATCGCGGCGATCGCGTCGCCCGGGTCCCAGTACGACTTCGGACCGGCGTGGGTGGCGGCCTTGCCCCAGGCCTCGAAGACGGAGGGCGTCCACAGGGCGATGCCGTACTCGCCGGTCTCCGGGCGGGCGGCCTTCGGGTCGAAGCCGCTCTCGGCCTTCAGCATGGCGGCCAGCAGCACCGGGGTGACCTCCGGCTCGGGGCAGCGCCGCGCCGCGGTCTCGATCATGCCCCGATAGGCCACCGGGACGTCCGATCCGGCCGGGATCGCGCCGGGCGGCGGGGGCGCCGCGCGCTCAGCCGCGCCCGGACCGCCGGACTCCGGGCCACCGGCCAGGACGAGGACGGCGAGCCCGCAGGCGAGCAGGCCCGCGCCGGACCGGACGGCGGCCTGGACGGCGGCCCGGACAGCGGCCCGACGGCCCCGGCCCGGAACGGCGGCGGCCCGGGCGACCAGCGCCGCCAGCCCGGCCGGCCCGGTCCGGGTCCGCTCCTCCCGCCCGGGGGCGAGGCAGGCGGCGACCACCGGCCGCCAGCGCACCGGCAGCGCCTCGTCCAGCCGCAGCGGCGCGGCGCCCCGCGCGTACGCCTGGGCGGCCAGCGAGCGGGCCCGGCTGGTGGCGCCGAGGAAGGGGTGCAGGCCGCCGGTGAGCACCTGGTGGGCGATCACCCCGAAGGCCCAGACGTCGGCGCTGGGGCGCAGCGCGATGCCGCGGGCGCCGGTGCGCTCGGACCACCACTCGGGCGGGACGTGGTCGGGCGAGCCCAGCGGCGGGGCGTAGGCGTGGGTGCCCTCCAGCTCGGCGGTGAGGCCGAAGTCGGCGATCTTCGCGGTGCCGTCGGGCATCAGCAGGACATTGGCCGGTTTCAGGTCCCCGTGCACCCAGCCGACCCGGTGCATGTGGCTCAGCCCGGCGCAGACCTCGGCCAGGATCCGCTCGGCGCCGGGCACCGCCGCACCGGGGCGGGCCTCGCCCAGCAGGTCCTGGAGGCTGCCGGCGGCGCGTTCCATCACCAGGGCGACGGCACCGTCGAGCGCCGGGTGGTCCGGGTCCTCGACGGTGGCCACGGCGAGGGTGCGGATCAGGTGGGGGTGGTCGGCGCGGCGGCTGAAACGCTGTTCGCTGCGGGCCATCCGGGCCACGGTCCGGCGCTGGCCGGGGGCGAACCGGGCCGCGCCGAGGATCTTGACGGCGGCCTGGCTCCCGTCGGGGCCCTCGGCGGCGTACACGCTGCCCCAGGCACCCGCGCCGAGGAAGGCGCCGAGGCGGTAGCCGGCGATCGGGTAGCCCTCCGGGACCGCGAAGGACGGGCCCCCGGACGGCCCGGGGTCGGAACCCGGCTCCGGCTCGGGCTCGGGCTCGGACCGCGGCGACGGCTCGGACGGGGCGCCGGGCGTCACGGCCGGGCGACCGCGCGCCGGGGCGGGAGCAGGGCCAGGTGCTCCTCCCGGACGAGGTCGAACTTCAGCGCCAGCGCCACCAGTTCCTCGCGCTTGCCGCCGGCCGGCCCTTCCTCGTACGGCTCGCGCAGCCGCAGCTTGGCCTCCACCAGGTAGTCGATGTGGTAGTTGACCGCCGAGCGGCTCAGCCCGCGGCAGCCGGGCAGGGCGCGCAGCCGGGCGAGCACCTCGGTCACCCCGGGGACGGCGGCGGCGGAGGGCGAGCGCAGCCGGGGTTCGCAGAGCGCGAGCAGGACCAGGAAGTACTTGGCGGTCGGGTCCAGGGCGAACGGGCTGACGGTGTGCTCGCCGTCGGCGCCGCCGGGCCGCCCGTCGAGGTAGGCGTGCTGCGGGGCGAAGACCTTGAAGGCCGCGGGCTCGCCGAGCGCGGGCAGCAGCACCCGGGAGAGTTCGAACGGGACGGGGGCGCCGAGCCGGCCGGGCGCGACCTTGACGTGCTCCCCCGCGCCCTCCAGGTTCTCCACCACATAGGTGGCCGAGGTGCTGAAGTTGGACAGCCGCCAGTAGTCCTCGGCCGCGACCACCTCCCCCGCCCGGCGGGAGACGCCCTGGTCGGGCAGTGGGATGGGGACCGGTCGGCCGGGCTCCCCGCGCCCGAACACCGCGGTCTCGCCCGGGCCCATCCGCAGCAGGCCGGGGGCCCCACCGGGCCTCATCCCGGGCCCGGGGCCGGGCAGTTGGACGATGACCGTGTCCACGCGGCACCTCCGTGGGATCGGGTCGATACCTCCGTGGGATGGGGTCGATGGTATCCGTCCTATTCGCCCCGGGGGCAAACCCGCCACCCGGACGGGTGAGGAACCGCCCTTTTCCACCCATGAACTGATCATCCGTCAGGACTGGAGTTGTCCGTGTGCTGAACAGATGAGGAATGGTTGCAGGATGTAGTTGAACGGTCACCATGAGTGTGACGCAACGCACACACAACACGTTCACGATGTGTGCAAGACTCATCTCAAGGAGTGAGATTCCCTTAATTTCCAAGGAGGTTCGTATCATGCGCGCTCGGATCGCAGCTGTGGTGATGGCGGCGGCAGGGATCGCCGGCCTGACGGCGGCCCCGGCCATAGCGGCCACCGCGACGTCCGACACCGACACCGCGCTCTGCGCCACGGTGCTCAACCAGCCCTGCATCTCGCACCAGGCCGACGGCGCCGGCATCGTCGGCGTCGCCCAGGTCAGCGCGGACCCGGGCCAGTTGACGCTGGTTCGGGTCGAGGTCCGCACCCAGTCCGCCTGGGGCAGCCCCTGGGAGGCGGTCGCCTCCGCGACCACCGTCCGGTTCGGCTCCGCCAAGGCGGTCACCCCGCGGGTGACCGCCGGCGCCCCGCGCATGATCTGCGCGACCGCCGGCCCCGCGCTGGACGTCGCCAAGCAGGTCACCACCTGTACCCACCCGTTCTGATCGCGGGGCCGCCGAGGCACCGCACCCGCCACCCCCACGCCGTCCGTACGACCGGGCAGCCGTCCGGACGACCAGGGGGCGGGAAGCAGTAGAGGACACCACCACCGGGGCCGGCCGCCGGGACATCCCGTCCCGACGACCGGCCCCGACCATGCCGATCGGGCGGCAGCCGTCCCGATCAGGCAGAAGAGGCGGCGGCGGAGATCATCCGGAACGCGGACCCGGGTGGACCTGGGGCACCCCTTCACGGCAAACTGGTCTAGACCTTGGAGGTCTAGACCTCAGCCTCGCCTCAGAACGGTGGACCCAGTATGGAAATCGTGATCGTCCCTGACGCCCGTGCGGCCGGCGAACTCATCGCCGCGGCGATCACCGATCTGCTGACCGACAAGCCCGACGCCCTGCTCGGCGTGGCCACCGGCTCGACCCCGCTGCCGATCTACCAGGCCCTGGCCGAACGGGTCCGCGACGGTCGGCTGGACGCCGCCGAGGCGCGCATCTGCCAGCTGGACGAGTACGTCGGCCTGCCCGCCGGCCACCCGGAGTCCTACCGCTCGGTGGTGCTGCGCGAGGTCGTGGAGCCGCTCGGCCTGACCGAGGACTCCTTCCTGGGCCCGGACGGCAACGCCTCCGACATCGCCGCGGCGGCCACCGCCTACGACCGCGCGCTGGCCGAGGCCGGCGGCGTCGACCTCCAGCTGCTCGGCATCGGCACGGACGGCCACATCGGCTTCAACGAGCCCTGCTCCTCGCTCTCCTCCCGGACCCGGATCAAGACCCTGACCCGGCAGACCCGCGAGGACAACGCCCGCTTCTTCGACAGCCTCGACGAGGTGCCGCACCACGTCATCACCCAGGGCATCGGCACCATCCTGGAGGCCCGCCACCTGGTCCTGCTCGCCACCGGCGAGGCCAAGGCCGAGGCCGTCGCGCTCGCCGTCGAGGGCCCGCTCTCCGCGGTCGTCCCCGCCTCGGCGCTGCAGCTGCACCCGCACGCCACCGTCGTGGTGGACGAGGCGGCCGCCTCCCGCCTCAAGCTCGCCGACTACTTCCGCGACACCTACGCGGCCAAGCCGGCCTGGCAGAAGCTCTGAGCGCTCCCGGGCAGCGGCCTTGACGGCCGTGACGGCCGGGGCGCCGGCCACCGACTCCCCTCGGTGGCTGGCGCCCCGGCCGTTTCGCCGTACGGAGACGCCGCTCAGTACCGCGAGCGCCGCTCAGCGTGGGGAGCACCGCTCAGTTCCGCGAGCACCGCTCAGCACGGGGAGCACCGCTCAGCACGGGAAGCGCCGCTCAGCACGGGAAGCGCCGCTCAGCGCTTGCGGAGCCAGTCGGCGAAGGCCGCCAGGCCCGGGCCCGGGTCGCGGCGGCCGACGCCGATCCGGAACCGGTCGGCCGGGGTCGGGGTCAGCTCCGAGCGGAAGATCCCGGCGGGCAGCAGCAGCACGCCCGCCTGCTCGACCAGCGCGGTGCAGAACTCCTCCACGCCCTCCGGGCCCAGGTAGCGCGGGAAGGCGACGCAGCCGCCGTCCGGCGCGCGCCACTCGAAGAGGTCGGCGAACTCGGCGAAGAAGGCGTCGAACAGCGGCAGGTTCCCGGCGATGATCGCCCGGTTGCGGGCCAGGATGCGGTCGCGGGCGGTGATCGCGATCCGGGCCAGCACCTCGCTCCGCGCCGAGTTGCAGATCGTGGTGTAGTGCTTGGCCCGCTCCAGGCGCGAGCGCAGCTCCTGGTCCCGGCAGGCGATCCAGCCGATCCGCAGGCCGGGCAGGCCGAGCGACTTGGAGGTCACGTTGAGCGAGAGGGCCCGCTCGGAGAGGTCGGCGGCCTGCGGCAGGGCGCGGGCCGGGTCGCGCTCCAGGCCTCGGTAGACCTCGTCCGAGAACAGCCGGACGCCGCGCTCGTCGCAGAGCTCGGCCAGCCGGACGAAGTCGGCGGCGTCGATCACCGTGCCGGTCGGGTTGTTCGGGAAGTTGACCGACAGCACCCTGGTGTTCGGCCGCAGCGCCGCCTCGACCGCGTCCAGGTCCAGCGCCCAGTCCCGCTCCGGGTCCAGCGCGACGCCGGTGACCTCGCAGAGCGAGAGCGGGACGGTCTCGGCGGACTGGTAGTTCGGGGTCAGCACCACCGCGTGGTCGCCCGGTTCGAGCAGGACCTGCATGGCGAGGTTGAGCCCCTCCTGGGCGCCGCCGAAGCAGATCACGTCGTCCTCGCCGACCCGCTCGTACATCCCGGCGACGGCGCGGCGCAGCCCGGGGTCGCCGAAGGTCTCGGTGTAGCCGAGGGCCAGGGTGTCCCAGGCCTCGCGGTCCTCGGGGCCCGCCAGGGCGAGCAGCTCGGCCATCGTCATGGTCTGCGCGTCGGAGGCGGTGAGGTGGTGGCGGGCGGTGAACTCCCAGCGCGAGAAGTGGGTTTCGAGCCGGAAGTCGGGGAGCCGGGTCACTGGTGGTCCTCCTCGCCGGGGCCCGCGGGGTGCTGCTTGAGCTCGGCGAGCAGGCTGTAGGCGCTGGAGCGGGAGATCCGCAGCGCGGTGGCGACGACGGGGACGGCGCGCCGGACGGCGAACACCCCCGCCCGGTCGAGTTCGCCCAGGACGGCGAGCCGGTCCTCGCGGGTGAAGCGCTCCAGCGGGCGGCCCTGGGCGCGGACGTACCCGCCGACCACGTCGTTGATCCGCTCGGTCCAGTCGCGCTCGAAGAGCGGTTCGGGGCGCGGCGCGGTGGGGGCGGCGAAGCCGGCCAGCAGGGCGGCGGCCTGCTCCAGCGGGCCGCGGTCGAGGTTGACGCAGAGCACCGCGGTGGACTTCCCGTCGTCGTCGCGCAGTACGGCGCTGACGGAGGAGAGCCGGCGTCCGTCGGGCAGCAGCTTCGCGTACGGGCCGTAGACGTCGGGGGCGGAGGGGTCGATCCCGTCGAGCTCGCCGAGCAGTGACGGGTCGCCGGGGGCCCGGGGGGTCATCGGGTTCCAGACGGCGAGGACCCGGTCGGTGGCGGTGTCGTGCAGCACGACCTCGGCGTACGGGCCGAGCAGCAGGGCCACCGCGCGGCAGACCGGGGACCAGGTCCGCACGCGGGGGTCGGGGTTTTCCGAGGACATGCCTGGACTGTACGTCCGGATCGGACACTTGGTCCAGGGCTTTTCGCGCCCCGGGCCCCGCCGGAGGGTTCCGGCGGGGCCCGGGACGGCTGCCCGTGCGCTACTTGCAGGTGATCAGCAGCCCGAGCACCGCGGAGCAGCTGCGGGTGGCCCGGCTGGTGGCGGGCGACGGGTCGGCGGGCGCCCCGGCGGTGCGCGCCACGGTGACGTCCCAGCTGCGGAGCAGGGTGAGCAGGCCGACGCCGACCGAGAAGTGCCGGGTGGTGCTCGCGCCCTTGGCCAGCGGCGCGCTCAGCGCGCAGTTCAGCTTCCCGGCGGCGACGGTGCAGTCGCCGGAGGTGGTGGTCAGCCCGGCGGGCAGGTCGGCGGCGACGGTGGCCGTGGTCACCGGGTCGGGGCCCTGGCCGGTGAGGGTGACGGTGTAGTCGACCCGGCTGGAGAGCAGTCCGGTGACCGGGGTCGCGGTGAGCGCGACGCCCAGGTGGGCGGCCGGAGCCGTGTAGGTGAAGCGGTCGGCGGCGACGGCCGCGCTGGTGCCGCCGGGCCCGGTGACCCGCACGTCCACGGCTCCGGCGACGGTGGTGGCGGGGGCGGTCGCGGTGCAGCTGGTCTTCGTGCAGCTGAACGAGGTGGCGGCGCCGGCCGCGCCGAAGGTCACGGCGGTGGCGCCGGCCAGGTCGGTGCCGGTGATGGTCACCGCGGTGCCGCCCGTCCCGGAGCCGCCGTTCGGGCTGATCGCGGTCACGTCCGGCACCGGCAGCGGGAAGGTCACCACGTCGACGGCACTGCCGGTGAAGTCGGCGAGGTAGCCGTGCCGCCCGTCGGCGGTCAGGGCCAGGCTGTACGGACTGGCGCCCACCGGGACGGTCGCGGTGACCGTCCGGCTCGCGGTGTCCACCACGCTCAGGGTGTTGTCGGCGTAGTTGGAGACGTAGGCCGCCGTGCCGTCCGGGGAGACGGTCACCGCGTAGGGGCCGGAGCCGACGGCGACGGTGCCGAGGACCGTACCGGCCGCGGTGTCGATCACGGCGGCGGTGCCGTCGTCGCCGTCGGCGGTCCACAGCCGGGTGCCGTCCGGGCTGAGCGCGAGGCCGAAGACGCCGTGGCCGACCGGGACGGTGCCGCTCACCGTGCCGCTCGCGGTGTCGACCACGGTGACGGCCTTGGCGCCGGACGCGGCGACGTACAGCCGGGTGCCGTCCGGGGAGACGGCCAGGCCGTGCGGCTCGGCGCCGACCGGCACGGTCGCGGTCACGGTGTCGGACGACGTGTCCAGCACGCTGACGGTGTTGGCGGCGGCGTTGCTCACGTAGGCGCGGGAGCCGTTCGGCGCGAGGGCGAGGCCCCAGGGCTGGGCGCCGACCGGGACGGTCGCGGTGACGGCGTCGGTCGCGGTGTCCACGACGCTGACGGTGTTGTCCAGGTGGTGGGTCAGGTAGGCCCGGTGCCCGTCGGGCGACACGGCCACGGCGTACGAGCCGGACCCGGCGGTGAAGCCGCCGGACACGGTGTTGCTCGCGGTGTCGAGCACGCTGACGGCGCCGCTGCTCTGGCTGGTCACATAGGCGTGGCCACCGTCCGGCGTCAGCGCGACGCCCGCCGGGTACGGCGCCACCGCCAGGTGCGCGGCGACGGCCGGCGGCGGTGTGACGGCCTCGGCGGTCGCGGGCAGCGACAGCAGTGCGGCCGTGGTCGCGGATATCGCGGCCACGGCCGTCCGGGTACGACGGGGTGTGCGGGGTGTTCTCACGGGTCTCTCCAACTGCTCGGCACGGACGAACGTGTGGTGGTGCTGTGGTGGGTTCGGAGCCGGGGGAAGCGTAGAAGCCGCCCTGACTTTCCGTCAGGGAGTGACTACTAATGTCGCCAAATGTTCAGATCCGATCACCGCGCGAGGGTGCACGGACCCGCCACGGCCCCGACCGGGCCGAGGGCTCCGGATCGACGTGACCGGGGTCTCGATCGACGTCGTGCAGAAAATTGGAGTTGCGGAGTCGCATTCGATAGCGTTCCGAACGTGAGGCTGACCAAGAGCACCGACATCGCCCTGCGGATCGCCATGCGACTGGCCGTCCTGGGCGAGGGCGACAACCCGACCACCCGCGAGGTGGCCGCGTCCGTCGGCGTGCCGTACACCCACGCGGCGAAGGTGGTCAGCCGGCTGCAGCACCTGGGGGTGGTGGAGGCCCGGCGCGGTCGCGGCGGCGGGCTGATGCTCACCTTCGCCGGGCGGACCGGTTCGCTCGGACTGCTGCTGCGGGAGCTGGAGGGGGTCGGCGACGTGGTCGGCTGCGAGGACGACCCGCCCTGCCCGCTGCGGGCCGCGTGCCGGCTGCGCGGAGCGCTGCGGGGCGCCCAGGAGGCGTTCTTCGCCGCGCTCGACCACCTCTCCATCGACGACCTGGTGGCCTCCCCCACCGGGCCGGTCCTGCTCAGCCTCACCGCGAGACCCGCCGACACCGCCTGACCCGCCGGCGTCACCGGCACCGCCGGATCCACCGAGACTGCCGGACCCACCGAAACCGCCGGACCCACCGGCCGATCGGCCCACCGGGGCCACGCGCCTCTTTCACAGCCTTTAATGCGAATCTCAGATACCAGTTAGGAGCCCGACTGATGCTGTCCGCGAAGTCCACCGAGGTCATCGAGGCCACCCTGCCCGTCGTGGGCGCCGCCATCGGCGACATCACCCCGCGCTTCTACGACCGGCTGTTCGCCGCGCACCCGGAGCTGCTGCGCGACCTCTTCAACCGGGGCAACCAGGCCAACGGCACCCAGCGCGAGGCGCTGGCCGGCTCGATAGCCGCCTTCGCCACCGCCCTGATCGCCGACCCGGACCAGCGGCCGGACGCGATGCTCGCCCGCATCGCCCACAAGCACGTCTCGGTCGGCATCGACAGCAGCCAGTACAAGATCGTCCACGAGCACCTGTTCGCCGCCATCGTGGAGGTGCTCGGCGAGGCCGTCACCCCCGAGGTCGCCGCCGCCTGGGACGAGGTCTACTGGCTGATGGCCAACGCGCTGATCGCCGTCGAGGACCGGCTGCGCGCCGAGGCCGCCGCCGGCGGCGACCCGGCCGACCTGTGGCGCCCCTACACCGTGATCGCCCGCCACCAGGAGACCGAGGCCGTCACCAGCTACCTGGTCCGCCCCGCCGACGGCCGCCCCGTCCCGGCCTTCCGCCCCGGCCAGTACGTCTCGGTGCGCACCGAACTGGCCGACGGCGCCCGGCAGATCCGCCAGTACAGCCTCTCCGGCGGCGCCGACGGCGCCCTGCGCTTCAGCGTCAAGCGCGAGGACGGCGGCGAGGTCTCCGGCCACCTGCACGACCACCTGAAGGCCGGCGACCCCGTCGAACTGGCGCCCCCGCTGGGCGACATCGCCCTGGCCGACGGCGACGGCCCGGTGCTGCTCGCCTCCGCCGGCATCGGCAACACCCCGATGACCGCCATGCTCGACCACCTCGCCACCACCGGCTCCACCCGGCGGATCGTCTCCGTCCACGGCGACCGCGACCAGCTGAGCCACGCCTTCCGGGCCGAACTGGCACGGCTCACCGCCGACCTGCCGAACGCGGACTCGCACGTCTTCTACGAGCGGCCGCTCGGCGAGTGGCCGGCCGAGCGCACCGGCCTGGTGGACCTCTCCACCGTCGAGGTCCCGGCCGGCACCACCGCCTACCTCTGCGGGCCGCTCCCCTTCCTGCGCGCCGTCCGCGAGCAGCTGCTGACCGCGGGCGTCCCGGCGGCGGACATCCACTACGAGGTGTTCGGGCCGGACCTCTGGCTCGGCGCCTGAGGCCCTGAGGCCGTGAGGCCCTGAGTCCCGGAGGCTGACGTCCCCGGCCGAGGTCGTACGGCCGAAGTCCCACCGCGGCACCGGTCCGCTCGGTACGATCACGAGCGGTCCGGTGCCGTTCGGCTTCCGGCGTCCGGCAGTTCGGGCGGCCAGCGGGGGTCCGGTTCGGCAGAAGGGAGCCCGGATGCGGGTCGCGCTGTTCGCCACCTGCGTCAACGACGCGCTGTTCCCCGCCACCGCGGTGGCCACCGTCCGGCTGCTGGAACGGCTCGGCGTGACGGTGGACTTCCCCGCCGGGCAGACCTGCTGCGGGCAGCCGCAGTACAACACCGGCTACCGCAGGGGCTGCGAGCCGCTGGTCCGACGGACCGCGAAGGCCTTCGCCGGGTACGACCACGTGGTGACACCCTCGGGCTCCTGCGTGGCGATGGTCCGGGACAACTACCCCCGGATCGGCGCCAGGGCCGCCGCCGAGGGCCGGGGCACCGAACTCGCCGACCTGGCCACCGACCTGGTGCCCCGGGTGGTCGAGCTGACCGAGTTCCTGACCGACGTGCTCGGCGTCGAGGACGTCGGCGCGTACTTCCCGCACACCGTCACCTACCACCCCTCCTGCCACGGCCTGCGCCTGCTCGGCCTCGGCGGGCGCCCGCGCCGGCTGTTGGGCGCCGTCGAGGGCCTGGAGCTGGTCGAGCTGCCCGGGGCCGAGGAGTGCTGCGGCTTCGGCGGCACCTTCGCGGTCAAGAACGCGGCGGTCTCGGCGGCCATGGCCGAGGACAAGATCACCAACGCGCTCGGCACCGGCGCCCGCGTGCTCTGCGGCGCCGACAACTCCTGCCTGCTGCACCTCGGCGGCACCCTGCGCCGCCGGGGCGCGCCGCTGCGGCCGCTGCACCTGGCGGAGATCCTGGCCAGTACCGAGGAGCACCCCTGGAGGCCCGTGTGAGCGGTACGTTCCTCGGCATGCCCGCCTTCCCGCAGGCCGCCGCCAAGGCCGTGCGGGACGAGCGGCTGCGCGCCAACCTGCGGCACGCCACCGGCACCATCCGCGACAAGCGGGCCCGGGCGGTCGCCGAACTCGCCGACTGGGACCGGCTGCGCGCCGCCGGGAAGGCGATCAAGGACCACACGCTGCGCCACCTCGACCGCTACCTGGTGCAGTTGGAGGAGTCCGTCACGGCGGCCGGCGGCACCGTGCACTGGGCCGCCGACGCCGAGGAGGCCAACCGGATCGTCGCCGGACTGGTCAAGGCCACCGGGCGGACCGAGGTCGTCAAGGTCAAGTCGATGGCCACCCAGGAGATCGAGCTCAACGAGGCGCTGGCGGCCGAGGGGATCACCGCCTACGAGACCGATCTCGCCGAGCTGATCGTGCAGTTGGGCGACGACCGGCCCTCGCACATCCTGGTGCCGGCGATCCACCGCAACCGGGCGGAGATCCGGCAGGTCTTCGCCGAGCGGATGGCCTCCTGGGGCCGCCCGGCGCCCAGGGGCCTCACCGACTCGCCCGCCGAACTCGCCGAGGCCGCCCGGCTGCACCTGCGGGAGAAGTTCCTGCGCGCCGAAGTCGCCGTCTCCGGCGCCAACTTCATGGTCGCCGAGACCGGCACCCTGGTGGTGGTCGAGTCCGAGGGCAACGGCCGGATGTGCCTCACCCTGCCGCGCACGCTGATCTCGGTGGTCGGGATCGAGAAGGTCGTGCCGACCTGGCGGGACCTGGAGGTCTTCCTCCAGCTGCTCCCCCGCTCCTCCACCGCCGAGCGGATGAACCCGTACACCTCGCTCTGGACCGGGACGACGGAGGGCGACGGCCCGTCCGAGTTCCACCTGGTGCTGCTGGACAACGGCCGTACCACCGCGCTGGCCGACCAGGTCGGCCGCCAGGCGCTGCGCTGCATCCGCTGCTCGGCCTGCCTCAACGTCTGCCCGGTGTACGAGCGGGCCGGCGGGCACGCCTACGGCTCGGTCTACCCGGGGCCGATCGGCGCCATCCTGACGCCCCAACTGCGCGGCACCGCGAGCCCGGTGGACGCCTCGCTGCCGTACGCCTCCTCGCTCTGCGGGGCCTGCTACGAGGTCTGCCCGGTCGCGATCGACATCCCCGAGGTGCTGGTGCACCTGCGCGAGCGGGTCGCCGAGCAGGGCGGGCACCCGCTGGAGCGGGCCGCGATGGCCGCCGCCGGGTTCGTGCTGGACCACCCGGCGGCGCTCGCCGCCGCCGAGCGACTGGCCGGGCGCACCCGGTCGCTGCACCCGCGCCGGCTGCCCGGGCCGGGGCGGGCCTGGACCGACACCCGGGACCTGCCGGAGGTGCCGGCCGAACCGTTCCGCGACTGGTGGCGGAGGAACCGCACATGACCGCATCCGACCGGCACGAACGGCCTTCGAACTCCCGGGAGTTGGTGCTCGGCCGGATCCGGGCCGCCCTCGGCGACGCCGCCGGCGTGGCCGAACAGCCGCTGCCCCGCGACTACCTGACCGCGCACGTGCCGACGGACGACCCGGCGGCGGTGCTCGACCTGCTGCACCGCAACCTGGCCGACTACCGGGCCCTGGTGCACCGCTGCCACGAGGACGAACTGCCGCGCCGGATCGCCGGGTTGCTGGCGGAGCGGGGCAGCCGGACGGTCGTGGTGCCGGCCGGGCTGCCGGCCGACTGGCTCACCGCGGCCGAGGCCGAGGGGGTCGAACTCCTCCCGGACGACGGGACGCTGACCGCCGCCCGGCTCGACGCCGTGGACAGCGTGGTGACCGGCTGCGCGCTGGCCGTCGCCGAGACCGGGACGATCGTGCTGGACGCCGGACCGGGCCAGGGGCGACGGCTGCTCTCGCTCGTCCCCGACCACCACGTCTGCGTGGTGCGGGCCCCGGAGCAGGTCGTCGCCTCGGTGCCGCTCGCGCTGCCCCGGCTGGATCCGGTACGGCCGCAGACCTGGATCTCGGGGCCGTCCGCCACCAGCGACATCGAGCTGGACCGGGTGGAGGGGGTGCACGGGCCGCGCACCCTGGAGGTGCTGCTGGTCACCGCGGCGCCGGAGCCGGACGACGCCCGGCACGGCATCCGGGGCGGCACCGGGGGCGGCACCGTCACTCCGGCCTGAGCTCCAGGGTGCAGCACTTCGCCCCGCCGCCGCCCTTCAGCAGCTCCGAGACGTCCACCGGGACGGGCTGGTAGCCGTGCTCGGTCAGCCGGCCGGCCAGGTTCTTGGCGGCCTCCGGCAGCAGCACCCGGCGGCCGTCCGAGACCGCGTTGAGCCCGAACACCTCGGCGTCGGCCCGGTCGGCGAGGATCGCGTCCGGGTAGAGCGCGCGCAGCACCGAACGGCTGTCGGCGTCGAAGGCCTCCGGGTAGTACATGACGTGGTCGTCGGCGAGCACCGCCAGCGCGGTGTCCAGGTGGTAGAAGCGCGGGTCGACCAGGGTCAGGCTGACCACCGGGACGCCGAACAGCTCACCGGCCTCGGCGTGCGCGGCGCGCGAGGTGCGGAAGCCCGTCCCGGCGAGCACCCGGCGGCCCACCACCAGGTGGTCGCCCTCGCCCTCGTTGACGTGCCCGGCCCGGCGCACCTCGCGGTAGCCGCGCTCGCGGAACCAGGCCAGGTAGGCCTCCGACTCGGCGGCCCGCTCCGGGTAGCGGAAGGTGGCGACGAGGGCGCGGCCGTCCAGGACGGTGGCGCCGTTGGCGGCGTACACCATGTCGGGCAGGCCGGGCACCGGGTCGATCAGCTCGACGGTGTGGCCGAGCCGGCGGTACGTCCAGTAGAGCCGCTCCCACTGGCGCAGGGCGAGCGCGGTGTCGGTGGGCTGGGCGGGGTCCATCCACGGGTTGATCGCGTAGTCCACGGTGAAGTGCGTCGGCCGGCACATCAGGTAGCGCCGAGGCCGGGCGTGGCGCTCCGGGGTCTGCGTGAGCATGGCTCAACCATCCTTGGATCGCGGGGAGTTCGTCGCACGGAGTTCGGGGTTCACGGGGCCGAACACCTTCGTTCCCAAGGCGGCTGCCCCGACGGAACCGTTCGCACACCCGGGTGGGCGCTCCCGGCGGTCGCACGCCCCCGCGCACCCGGCGCAGGCACCGGCGCACCGACCCTCCGGCGTCGGCCGGAGGACCGCGCCACCGGCCACCGGCTACCGGCCAGCGGCAGGCCGTCCCGTACCGGCGGGCCGCCGGCTACCAGCGGACCGCGCCGAAGTCCACGGGCCTCGGCCGCAGCTCCCGGCACCGCTCGGCCAGCGACCGCAGCCGGCGGTCCGCCTCCTCGGCGGGCATCCGGCGCCGGTCGCCGTGGCCGGGCAGCAGCCACTCGAAGCGCAGCACGCCGAGGCCGCGCCGCAGCGAGGCGGCGAGCTCCTCGATCGAGTACCAGGTGACCGAATCCGCCACCTCGATGTCCCCGGTGGTGCGGGACCAGTACAGGCTGTCCCCGCTGAAGCAGTACCGCTCGTCCGCGAGGAAGAGCACGCTGCCCCGGGTGTGGCCGGGGAACGGGTGGGCGACCAGGCCGGGCGAGACCTCCGTCGGCGCGGTGCCGCGCAGCACCCGGTCGGCGTCGGGGGCGGCCGCCAGATCGCCCTCGTGGATCCAGAGCCGGGCGCCGAACCGGTCGGCGTACGCCCGTCCGTGCGCGGCGTGGTCGCGGTGCGTGAGCAGGACGTCGGTGACCGGGCCGAGCGCGGCGTACCGGGCGGCCAGGGCCTCGCTGTAGCGCGGCGTGTCGACCATCACCCAGCCGCTGGGACGGCGGCAGAGGTAGGAGTTGGCGCCCGCGGTCTGCCGGGAGTTGTGGCCGAGCAGCAGCAGGTCGTCGGCGAGGGCCAGCGGGAACGGGTCCCCGGCCCGGTCCAGCGGCCCGGTGCCCGGGCGGATGGAACGGGTCGGGCAGGCGTGGGCGGCGGCGAGCAGCTGCCGGCGCTCGGCCGCGTCGCGCGGCTGGCGGACCAGCACCGAGCGGCCCGCGTGCTCGCGGACCAGGTCGGGCGCGAGCTGCCGGGCGACGTCGCAGTTGGTGCACCGGTCGTCGATGGACCAGTTCTCGGGCGGGTCGGGGCGCGGGTCGGTGGTCATGGGTGCCTTCCCCCGGGAGGACGGCGGCCGGACCGGCCGCTCCCTTCGAGCATCCGCCGGGCCGGCCGGAAAGCGGAAGGGGGCGCGGATCTTGTGCTTTCCGGGGGCCGGCTCTCTGCGGGCGGGAGGGGCCCACGGGGGCACGTGGTCCATCTCACGTGCCGCCGGAGTCACCTACGGTGGCGTAGGTCACTTGATTGGGTGAACTATCTCTTTCATGCCGAATCTCCAGGAGACCCTTGACCTCGATTCGTATGCCGCCATCGGCGACAGCTTCACCGAGGGTCTGAACGACCCCGGCGTCGACGGCAGGTTCGCCGGCTGGGCCGACCGCCTCGCCGGGATCCTCGCCGACGGGCGCCCGCCGGGTGCCTTCCGCTACGCCAACCTCGCGGTGCGCGGCCGGCTGCTGGACCAGATCACCGCCGAGCAGGTGCCACAGGTCCAGCGCCTCCAGCCCGACCTGGTCACCTTCTGCGCGGGCGGCAACGACATCCTCCGACCGGGCGCCGACCCGGACGAGGTGGCCGAGCGCTTCGAGGCCGCCGTCGTCCAACTCACCGAAAGCGCCGGGACGGTGCTGATCTGCACCGGCTTCGACACCAAGGACGTGCCGCTGCTGAAGCACCTGCGCGGCAAGATCGCCACCTACAACGGGCACATGCGCGCCGTCGCCGACCGCAACGGCTGCAAGGTGGCCGACCTGTGGTCGCTGCGCGCGGTGCAGGACCGCCGCGCGTGGAGCGAGGACCGCCTGCACCTGTCCCCCGAGGGGCACCAGCGGGTCGCCCTGCTGGCCGCCCGCTCGCTGGGCCTGCGCACCGCGCAGGACCCGGAGGCCCCGTGGCCGGACGCCCAGGCGCTCACCCCCGCCGACCAGCGGCGGGAGAACATCCAGTGGGCCCGCGAGTACCTGCTGCCCTGGGTCGGCCGGCGCCTGCGCGGCGAGTCCTCGGGCGACCACGTCGAGCCCAAGCGGCCGGAGCTGCTCCCGCTCTGACGGTCCGTCAGGCCGCTCGCCCGGGCCGGGCGGCCGCGTTCAGACGGCTCCGCCGGGTGCCGCGACCCGGGAGGTCCGCAGCACCCGGTGGAGCACCCCGGCGCAGCCCGCGCCGACCAGGTACCAGAGCAGGTCCGGCGGGTTGAAGGTCGAGCCCAGCACCAGCCGGGCCAGGGTGCTGTGCCGCCCCCAGGCGTCCGGCAGTCCGGTCAGCTGGAACAGCTCCACGGCCCAGCTGAGCGCGGCGGCCACGGCGGCGGCCCGGCCGGGGCGCAGCCTCGGCGCGGCCAGCACGAGCAGGGCGTACAGGAGGACGGTGTAGAGCGCGTCCCCGGCGCACTTGGCGAAGTCCCCGCCGAACACGGCCCGCACACCCAGCCCGGCCGCCACGGTCAGCACCGCCGCCGACGCGGCCGCCAGGCGCGTGCGCCGAAGCGCCCGGGAACCGCTCCCCCCGAGATCGTTCACCCGCCCCACGCTACCCCGCACCCCACGGGCTCCGCCCCGGCCCCGCGCCCCACGCACGCCCCGCCGCCCCCGCACCACCCCCGCGACCCGCAAGCGGACCCTCCCCTCCCGGAACCACCGCGCCACCCCGTACGTCACTCCCCCCGATGAAACGTCCGCGCAGGTCGCGGGCGGGGCGAGGACCGGAAGGGACGGGCGGGGACAGTGGCGCACGTGGGTGGGGCCGAGGCGGCCGGGTCGGGGTCGGCGGCGGGGCGGGACGAGCGGACCCGGCGCGGGTTCGCGGTGGCCGGGTTCGCCCCGGCGCAGGACGGGCGGGCGCGGGAGCGCGGCAAGGAGCTGCGGACCCGGGTGCCCCGGGAGCGGCACGCGGAGTTCGCGCCCGCACCCGACCGGCCGACGGCCGTGACCGCGCTGGAGGCCTCCAACGCCGGCCGAATAGCCCGGCTGGTGCCGATCCGGGTCGGCCGGATGGCCGCCGGCCCGTTCGCGTTCCTGCGCGGCTCGGCCGGGCTGATGGCCGCCGACCTCGCGGGCACCCCGGTGACCGGGGTGGGCGCGCAGCTCTGCGGGGACGCGCACGCCGCGAACTTCGGCCTGTACGGCGACGCGCGCGGCCAGATCGTGCTGGACATCAACGACTTCGACGAGACCGTCCCCGGCCCCTGGGAGTGGGACCTCAAGCGGCTCGCCGCCAGCCTGGTGCTGGCCGCCCGGGAGGCCGGGGCGAGCGAGACCACCGCGCGCGAGGCCGCCCAGCACGTGGCGGGCTCCTACCGCCGGACGGTGCGCACGCTCGCCAAGCTGCCCGGGCTGGACGCCTGGAACGCGATCGCGGACGAGCAGCTGGTCTCCTTCGCCGAGGCGCACGACCTCGCCGAGGTGCTGCGCAAGGTCGGCGCGAAGGCGCTCGGCAACACCAGCGCCCGGTTCGCCGCCCGCAGCACCGCCCGTACCGCGGACGGCGGTTGGCGGTTCACGGCCGCTCCCCCGGTGCTCACCGAGGTGACCGACGCGACCGCCCGCGCCGTCGCGCACGCGCTCGGCCCGTACGTCGAGACGGTTCCGGCCGAGGTCCGCACCCTGCTGTCCCGCTACCGGGTGCAGGACGTGGCGTTCCGGGTGGTGGGCACCGGCAGCGTCGGCACCCGCTCGTACGTGGTGCTGCTCACCGACCACCGGGACCAGCCGCTGGTGCTGCAGGTGAAGGAGGCCCGCCCGTCCGCGCTGCTGCCGTACCTGCCGGCCGGGCCGCGGCCCGCGGCGGACGGGCACGAGGGCCGCCGGGTGGTGCTCGGCCAGAAGCACATGCAGGTGGTCAGCGACACCCTGCTGGGCTGGACCACGGTCGACGGACTCCCGTACCAGGTACGGCAGTTCCGCAACCGCAAGGGCAGTGTCGACCCGGCGGCGCTGCTGCCGGGCCAGCTGGACGACTACGCCCGGATCACCGGCGCCCTGCTGGCCCGGGCGCACTCGCACACCGCCGACCCGGGCCTGCTGGCCGGGTACTGCGGCAAGAGCGAGGCGCTGGACGAGGCCGTCGCCGCCTTCGCGGTGGCCTACGCCGACCGCACCGAGGCCGACCACGCCGACCTGCTGACGGCGGTGCGCAACGGGCGGCTGCCCGTCGAGCACGGCGTCTGACCGATCCGCCGCCTGCCCCGCCCGGCGTCCGCCTCACTCGACGGCAGCGGCCCGGCGGCTCAGCGGGCCAGGAACGGCGCCACCGCGGCGACGAACCCGGCGGGCCGGGCACCGTGCACCAGGTGCCCGGCCTCGACGGTGACCAGGCGGCAGTCCGGGATCAGCCGGGCGAGTTCGGCGATCCGCTCCTGCGGGACGTGGCTGGCCGGGCCGCCGGCGACGGCCAGGGTGCGGGCGGTGATCCCGGCCAGCCCCTCCCTCCAGGCCGGGTCGGGGTCGTCGAGCTGGGCCTTGACCGCCCGGACCGCCGCCCAGTCGAAGTGCACGTCCGGGTCCGGGTCCTCGGGCGGCGCGCTCGCCGGGCGCGGGTACAGCGCGGGGATCTCCTCCAGGACCAGCCGGTCGATCCGCTCCGGCGCGGCCTGGGCGAGCAGGTAGGCGACGGCGCCGCCCATCGAGTGGCCGACCAGGTCGACGCGGGCGAGTCCGAGGGCGTCGAGGAAGGCCAGCACGTCGTCCCGCATCGCCTCCAGCGCGTAGGCGGCGGTGCGGGCGCTGTCGCCGTGGCCGCGCAGGTCGAGCGCGTACACGTGGTGGCCGGGGGCGAGCTCCGGCAGGACGGTGTCCCAGTCGGCGGCGCGCTCGCCGAGGGCGTGCAGCAGCACCAGCGGCGGGCCGCCGGGCCGTCCGCTCTCACGGTAGGCGAGCGTCACCTCGGGCAGGTCCACGGTCCGGGTCCGTACGTCGGTCATGCCCGCCACGGTACGCGCCGACCACCGCCTAACGGACCGGTGTTCGCCCTCGGCTCACCGCGACCGGTCCGCCGTCGTGCTGCTCGCGGGCCGTGGCGCGGCCGGCGAACACCGAGGCCAGGACGGCGAGTCCGGCCACCGCGGCGCACACCACGCTCGCCGTCAGGTAGGCGGAGCGGTGCCCGCCACCGCCGACGGTCTCCCGCAGGTAGACCCCGGACAGGGCCGAGACCGCGACGGCCGCCGCGATCCGCTGGGCCATCTGCAGGATCGCCCCGCTCACGCCCGCCGCCTCGGCGGGCGCGTGGCGCAGCACGTACGCCTGGTTGGTGGAGCCCATCAGGCCCACCGAGGCGCCGCCGAGCAGTTGCAGCAGCGCCAGCAGCCAGGGCAGCACGGCGGCGGGCGCCCAGTGCGCGAGCAGTCCGCTGAGCAGCATGGCGAGCGCGGAGCCGACCATCCCGACGGTGACGGTGCGTCGGCCGTAGCGCTGGACGACCCGCCAGGCGAGCGCGGAGGCCACGCCCATGGCCACGGCGGAGGGCAGCGCGACCAGCGCGGCGCCCATCGGGGAGAGGCCGAGGCCGTCCTGGAGGAACATGGTCAGGACCAGCGAGGCGGCGAGCGAGGAGCCGAACTGGGCCATCGCGGTGGCCGTCCCGAGCGCGTACGGCGCGGAGCGGGTGAGGGCCGGGTGGATCAGCGGGTGGCCGCCGGACCGGGCGTAGCGCCGCTGCCACCAGGCGAGCGCGCCGAGCAGCAGCAGGGCGGCGGCCGCGAAGGCGAGCCAGCCGGTCCAGCCGGGCGGCCGGACGAAGGGCAGCATCAGGGCCAGGGTGAGCGCCCCGACCAGCAGCAGGCCGAGGACGTCGAGGTCGGCGTTCCGGGCGCTGGGGCGGGGCTTCGGCAGGTGGCGGGCCGCCAGGGCGACGGTGGCCAGGCCGAAGGGGACGTTGAGCAGGAAGGTCAGCCGCCAGCCGTGCTCGGGGCCGGCCAGGGCCAGCACCGCGCCGCCGATCGGCGGGCCGAGCGTGAAGGCGAGGCCGCCGGTGACGGCGTACATGCCGAGGGCGCGGGCCCGCAACTGGCCGTCGAAGACGTCCTGGAGGGTGCCGATCATCTGGGAGTTGACCAGGCCGGCGCCCACGCCCTGGAGCAGCCGGGCGGCGATCAGCACCCCGGGCTCGGTGGCGGTCGCGGAGACCAGGCTGACCAGGGTGAACAGGGCGAGGCCGGTGACGAAGAACCACTTGCGGCCCTTGACGTCGCCCAGCCGCCCGCCGGGGATCAGCGCGAGGCCGAAGGCGAGCGAGTAGCCGGCCACGATCCACTGGAGGTCGGCGGGCCCGGCGTGCAGGGTCTCGCGCAGGGCGGGGATGGAGGTGTTGAGGACGGACTGGTCGAGCAGCGTGGTGAAGCCGCCCGCGACGCAGACCAGCAGCACCCGGCGCCCGGCGGCGTCGAAGCGCTCCTTGGGTCCCCCGGGCTTCCCGGGTTCCTGGGGCGCCCCGCCGTTCCCGGGGCTCTCCTCGGGCTCCTTCGCTATCGGCCCGGTGGCGGCGCTCACGGCTCGACCACCACCAGTGCGTACCGGGCCTCGCCCGGGCCGAGGCTGCGGAAGCGGCTGGTGCTGCCGACGTAGCGCAGGCAGTCGCCGGGGCCGAGCGGCTGCGGCTCACCGTCCACGGTCAGCTCCAGGTTCCCCTCCAGCAGCCAGAGGTGGTGCTCCCGGCCGGGCGTGCAGGCGCGGTCGTAGGCGATGTCCGCGCCGGCCGGCAGCCGGCCCTCGATGATCTCCGCGCGCAGCGAGCCGTGCGGCGGCGAGACCGACCGGCGGACGAACCCGGTCGTCCCGTCCCGCCACACCTGCTGCTCCCCGGCCCGCACCAGCCGGGCCGGACCGGACTCCACCTCGGCGAGCAGCCGGGACATGGTCCGCCCGTACACGGCGCAGAGCCGCCCGAGCAGCGCGGCCGTCGGACTGACCTCCGCCCGCTCCACCCGGGACAGCGTCGACCGGCTGACGTCCGCCAGCCGTGCCAACTCCTCCAAGGTCCACCCGCGTTCCAGCCTCAGCTCGGCGAGTCGTTGTGCCAGCCGCTCGTCGGCGGCCGCGTCGATTCCCATATTCGCGATGCTATCCCGGATATGAGATCCACTCACCGGGGTCGGCCCCGGGGCCCGGGTCGTCGGAAGCCTTCGGGCGGCAGCCCCGCCCCGGCGCACGCGGCGCCCCGAGCCGGGGCGAGGTGCGTGCGGACGCCGGGGCGGGGCGTGGCGTGCGCGCGGACGCCGGGCGGGGTGCGCGCCCGGCCGTCGGGCGGCGGCTTGACGGGACCTCGGCTTCCAGGAGGGGCGCTGATCATATGATGTGCGGCGAATCGTGGCCGGTCGGCGGCCCGTAAGGCGAGGGGGACCAGCGTGTTCGGCATCATCAGACCGTGTAGGCATCGATTGTCCGAGCGCCTGCAGACCTCCTGGATGGCCCACCTGTGCGGGCTCTGCCTCGCGCTGCGGGACGACCACGGACAGCTCGCCCGGACGGCGACCAACTACGACGGTCTGATCATCTCCGTCCTGGTCGAGGCCCAGGCCGCCCGGGAGGACTCCTCCTGGCGCCGCACCGCCGGACCGTGCCCGCTGCGCGGCATGCGGACCGCCTCCGTCGCCAAGGGCGAGGGCGCCCGGCTCGCCGCCGCCGTCTCGCTGGCGCTCGCCTCGGTCAAGATCCGCGACCACGTCGAGGACCGCGACGGCGTCTTCGCCCGCCGCCCGGTCGCCGCCGGAGCCCGTGCCGTCACCCGGCGCTGGGACCGGCAGAGCGCGGGCAGCGCCTCGGCCGTCGGCTTCGACACCGCCGTACTGCTCGACGCCGCCTCCCGGCAGGGCGAGTTGGAGCGCTCGCTGCGCCCCGGCGGCTCCGTCCTGCTGGTCACCGAGCCCACCGAGACCGCCACCTCGGCCGCCTTCGCCCACACCGCCGTGATCGCCGGGCGCCCCGGCAACGCCGCCCCGCTCGCCGAGGCCGGGCGGCTGTTCGGCCGGCTCGCCCACCTCCTCGACGCCGCCGAGGACCAGGCCGCCGACGCGGCCTCGGGCGCCTGGAACCCGCTGACCGCCACCGGCACCGACCGCGCCGAGGCCGAACGGCTCTGCCGCGACGCCGTCCACGGCATCCGGCTCGCGCTGCGCGAGGTCGACCTGACCGACCGCACCCTCGTGCACGTCCTGCTCGGACACGAGACCGACCGCGCGGTGGAACGGGTCTTCGGGCGCGCCCAGCACACGGCGAGCTGCCGCCGCCCGGACACCGCGGGCGCCACTGCGGGCACCACCACGGGCGAGCACCCGCACCAGGCGCCGCCACAGCAGACGCCCCCGGGCCAGACGCCGATCCCGCCGTGGGTGCCGCAGGGCCCGGGCTTCACCCCGCCCGGCCAGAAGCCGCCGAACCCCCGCAGCCTGCTCGCCGGGTGCGCGATGTGGGCCCTGATGGCCTGCACCTGCCAGCTGCTCTGCTGCGACCACGAGGACCCGTTCAGCCGCGAGCGCCGCGAGGGCTTCTGCCAGCGCCACGACTGCTGCGACTGCGGCGACCCCGGCTGCGGCGACTGCTGCAACTGCTGTGACGGGGACTGCTGCGACGGGTGCGACTGCTGCGACGGCTGCTGCTGCGACTGCGGCTGCAGCTGACCGGTCAGCCCGCCGGCTCCGCGCCGGCCCTCCCGTCCTGACCGGACCGGCCGGCCTGACCGCCCTGAGCGGACCGACCGGCCGCCACCGGCCCGGGGTGCCCCCGCAGCACCCCGGGCCGGTCCGCGTTCCGGTCCTGCCCGGCCTCGCCCCGCCGCCAGAGCGGCAGGACCTCGACCGGCGGGACCACCGCAGGCAGCACCGTCACCGGGCCCGGCTCGGCGCACTCAGGCATCGCGCCGCGCCGTCTTCCGGTCCACCGCCAGCGAGTCCTCCAGCCGCGCCAGCAGCTGCCGGAACCGCTCGGTGTCCTGCTCCGTCATCCGCCCCTCGGGCAACGCCCCCGGCCGCTCGGCCGTTCTCTCGTCCATGCACCCGAGGCTAGGCGGTGTCGATCAATGGGCGATAAACGCGCGTTCGAGCGAAAAGCACTCGCCCGGTGCGGTTCGGCCCGGAACGCTCGCATCCGACGACGCCCCACCAGCACCACCCGGTACCACCCGGTGCCACAACTCACCTGCTCCACAGCCCTGGTGACGGCCGCGGGCCGGACGGTCGGCATCCGCGCCGGGGCCGCCGGCTACCGGGCCGGCGGCGCGTCCAGCAGCAGCCGGGCGGCCTCCCTGGCGTCGGCGGCGGCCGTCGGATCCCCGTGGACGGCCGCGCTGGTGATCGCCCCCTCGGCCAGCAGGGTCAGGTGGACGGCGGTGGCGGGCGGGGCTCCGGCGGCCTCGACCAGGCCCGCGAGGTAGCCGCCGAACTCCTCCTTGTGGTGCCGGGCGGCGGCCACCACCGCGGGGCTGACGGCACCGAGTTCACCGAGCGAGTTGACGAAGGCGCAGCCCCGGAAGCCGGGTTCGGCGAACCACCGGCCGAGCCAGTCGAAGACCGCGAGCAGCTGCTCCCTCGGGGAGCCTCCGGTGCGTGAGACGTACACGGCGAGGTTCGCCCGCCAGCGGCCGTCGCGGCGCAGCAGGTAGGCCTCGACGAGCTCGCCCTTGGACGGGAAGTGCTGGTACAGGCGGCGCATGGTCACGCCGGAGGCGGCCCGGACGGCGTCCATGCCGACCGACTGGACGCCCTGCCCGTAGAACAGCTCCTCGGCCGCGTCGAGGATCCGGGTCCGTGGGTCTTCCTGCTCCATCTGCCGTGCCCTTTGCGTGAGAACGATGATTCTCCTACTGTAGCCACTACAGCGAGAACGATCGTTCTCACCGACGGAACGCCCATTCCGAGGAGCATCCATGCCCGAGACCGGCACCGAGCAGCGCCCGCCCCTGCCCCCGTTCACCGAGGAGACCGCCCACCGGAAGGTCCGGGCCGCCGAGGACGCCTGGAACACCCGCGACCCCCGACGGGTCGCCCTCGCCTACACACCGGACAGCCACTGGCGCAACCGCTCCGAGTTCCTCACCGGCCGCGACCGGATCGCCGACTTCCTCACCCGCAAGTGGCAGCGCGAGCTGGACTACCGCCTGATCAAGGAGCTCTGGGCGTACGGCGGGGACCGCATCGCGGTCCGCTTCGCCTACGAATGGCACGACGGCGACGGCCACTGGTACCGCTCCTACGGCAACGAGAACTGGGAGTTCGACCGGAACGGCCTGATGGCCCAGCGGCACGCCTCGATCAACGACCTGCCGATCACCGCCGCGGAACGGCTGTTCCACTGGCCGCTCGGCCGCCGCCCCGACGACCACCCGGGCCTCACCGACCTCGGCCTCTGAACCGGCACCCCGCGCGGGCCACGGCGCGGGCCCGTCCTGTTCCACGGCTGTGACACGGCCCGCATCCGCTGCTGACCCCGCCCCGCGAAGCTCCTCGTCGAGGTCGAAGTCGACTTCGACACCGTCGTCCGCGACCTGGCCTGGTCCCCGACGGCAGGACCATCGCGGTCCGCACCCCGGACGGCATCAGCACCCTGCCCGCCGACGGCTCGGCCGCGCCGACCCAGGTGTCCACCGTCAAGGGCCTGCTCTCCTACCGGCCCTGATGGCCGCTCTGGCCGAGCGGCGGCCACCGGTACAGGACCGGGACGCCGTTACCGGAACCTGATCGTTTCGACGGCCGGCCGAGACCCGATCCACACGGGAGCCTGACATCCCGTGCCTACGGTGCCGTGCATGCCAAAGACACCCGGAACACCGACCACCGACCGCGCCATGCCCCGCAGGCTCGCCGCCGTGGGCGCCCTCCTGCTGAGTGCGACCACGGCGGCGGTGCTGCTGCCGAACACGGCCCTCGCCGCGGAGCGGGAGACCGTCACCACGCACGCCGGCGCCACGACCGCGCAGGAACGCGGCCGGATCGACACCTACTGGACGCCCGACCGGATGAAGCTGGCGGGCGCCCTGGTCCCCGAGATCACGCCCCTGCCCGAGGACGACAACACGCCGGACGACCCGCGGCCGCTGCCCGCGGACACCCCGGACCCCGGCGCCGTGTGGACCCACGGCGGAGCGGTGGACCGGAGCGTCGGCCGGCTCTTCTTCACCTTCTCCGACGGCTACGACGGCAGTTGCACCGCGACCGTCGTCAACAGCGCCAACCGCAGCACCCTCCTCACGGCGGCGCACTGCCTGCGGGGCGTCGGGGCCCCCGCGACCGCCGACACCTGGAACCACAACCTCTACTTCGTGCCCGGCTACCGCAACGGGACCAAGCCGCTCGGCGGCTTCAGCATCAGGACCATGGCCACCTCCTCCCGCTGGGACGCCGATCGTGGCGGGACGACCTCGAACGACGTCGCCGTGGCCGGCTACGACACCGGGGTCCTGGTGGCGAACCCCTCGACCGGGGGGCGGCGGATCGCCGACGTCACCGGTGCCCAGCGGATCGCCTTCACCCCGCCCGCCGAGGGCGAGTTCGTCCACGCCTTCGGCTATCCCAAGGACCGGCTGAACAACCCCGCCGCCACGTACTCCGGCTCGCGCATGATCCACTGCGCCGGACCGGCCCGCCCCGGCCCCCAGGCCCCGGTCCTGTGGGGCGAGTCCTGCGACATGTCGCACGGGGCCAGCGGCGGCCCCCACTTCGCCCGGTTCGACCCGGCCACCGGGACCGGCACCCTCGTCGGCGTCACCACCACCTCCGAGGAGCTCGCGGGCGGCCCGGTCAACACGCTGTACGCCACCCGCCTCGGGGACAGCGCCCACCGGCTCTACGACTGGGCGCAGACCCGGGCGCTCTGACCCTCCGGCCCACGCCCCGGCCCGGCCGGCACCTCCCGCCGGCCGGGCCACCGGGCCACGAGGGCTACGAGGGCTACGAAAGCCGGGAGGGCCGCCAGCGCTACGAGGGCTTCGCCAACTCGGCGCGCAGCTCGGCCAGGTGCTCGTCCGCCGACTCGTGCGGCAGGAACTCGACCACGTCGAGGAAGCGGAACAGCACCTGAGCCCCGGTGACGGCGTACTCGTAGTCGCCGAACCCGACCACCGCGCCCGTGCCACCGCGCACCGCACCCCGGACGGCGGCCGAGGTCAGCTCGTCGGCCGGATCCCCCGAACCCGCCGTGCCCGCCGCGCCCGCCCGCCGCCGGGCGTTGGGGCGGGCCAGGTACGGGCAGACCATGGCGGCGTACAGCATGCAGGCCCGGTGGCCGGGCCCTCCATGGTGGGCGCGAGGTTGCGGTACGGCTGCCCGGCCGCGAGCGCCCCGGCGATCGCCGCGCTCTCGGCGGCGCCGACCACCCGCCACACCGGTCCGCGCTCCATGAACCGCCCGCACACCGAGCACGTGCGCTCCAGCGCGCACTCGGCGCTGCGCCCGTAGTCGGTCACCGCGAACTGCGGCAGGCCGTCCTGCCAGGGCGTGATCGCCGGTACGGGTTGCCCCGCCCGTCCCGGGGCCGCGCCCCCACACCGTCCGGCACCGGCACTCGTTCGAATCGCCCGCCCCCATCGATACCAGGGGCGGGCGCCACGGGTCGACCCCGGTACGGGAGCGGTGGCGGATGTCTAGCCTTCCGGCGTCGTCTCCTGAGCGAGCATCACCTTCCGCAGCAGGTCCGCCAGTGTGCGCCGCTCCTCCTCGGACAGCACGCCCAGCAGCCGCTGCTCCTCCCGGCCCACCACGTCCAGGGCCTTGCGCCAGGCGGCGCGCCCGGCCTCGGTCAGGACGATGTCGACCTTCCGGCGGTCCTCCGTGGACGGCGTGCGCAGGACGAAGCCGCGCCGCTCCAGGGTCTCCAGCCGGCCGGTGACCGAGGCCGGGGCGAGGTTGAGGTCGGCCCGCAGGTCGGAGGGGGCGGCGTGGCCGCCGCGGCCGGCGAGCACGTGCAGGGTGTCGAACTCGTGCTTGTGCAGGCCGTAGTCGGCGACGCCCTGTTCGCGGACCCGGCCGAGGTGGCGGGTGAGCCGCCACATCCGGGTGACGGAGGCCTCGATGACCGGGTCGAGGTCGGGCAGCACCGGTTGCCAGCGGTCGACGTGACCGTCCGTCCAGTCGCGGGGCTCCGTCCGGTCGTGGGGCCCCGTCCGGCCGCGGGGCGGAGTGTGCTGTTCGGAAGGGTGCTCGGCCATGGGAAGGAGTCTACAAACCGCCACAGAAACGACGGCGTCAAAATATTCGTTGCCGAAATTTCGGCGCCGAAATACAGTGCGGCGCGTGACAGCACACCCCTTGAGCCTGAGCGGCTTCCGCCTGCTCTTCATCGGCCGGACGGTCTCCACGCTCGGCGACGCCGTCGTCCCGGCCGCGCTCGCCATCGCCATCACCCGCGCCACCGGCTCGGCCGCCGCGCTCGCCCTGGTCCTGGGCTGCGCGATGGTGCCGAAGCTGCTCCTCCTGCCGGTCGGCGGAGTGGTCGGGGACCGCTTCGATCCCCGCCTGGTCGCCCTCGGCACCGACCTCGTCCGGGCCCTCGCCCAGCTGCTCGTCGGCCTGGAACTGCTCGACGGACACCCCCGCCTGCCGCACGTCGCGGCCGCCTCGGCCGTCGGCGGCATCGCCTCCGCCTTCGCCATGCCCACCGCCTCGCCGCTGGTCGCGGCCACCGTCCGCGGCGAGCTGCGGCTGCGGGCCAACGCCCTGCTCGGCACCGCGACCGGCGCCGCCCGGCTCGGCGGCCCGGCGCTCGCCGGACTGCTGGTGTACACCGCCGGACCGGGCTGGGCGTTCGTCCTGGACGGCGCCTCCTTCGTCCTGAGCGCCGCCCTGCTCGCCCGGCTCCGCGTCGACCGCGCGACCGGCGACCCCGCACCCGACGACCCCGCACCCGACGACACCGTGCCCGACGCCCCGCGCTCGCTGCGCCGGGACCTCGCCGAGGGCTGGAGCGAGGTGCGCTCCCGGGACTGGTACTGGACCAGCCTGATCGCCCACGGGGTGTGGAACGGCGCGAGCGCCGTGCTGCTCACCCTCGGCCCGCTGATCGCCGCCACCCGGCTCGGCGGGGACGGCGCCTGGGTGGCGCTGACCCAGGCGGGCGCCGTGGGCCTGCTGGTCGGCTCGCTGGTCGCCGGCCGGCTGCGGCCCCGCCGCCCGGTGCTGGCCGGCAACCTCGCCCTCGCGCTGTACGGGCTGCCGCTGCTCGCGCTCGCCCTCCCCGCCCCGGCGCCGGTCGCGGTGGCCGCGCAGGCGGTGGCGATGGCCGGGCTGGGCTTCCTCAACCCGCTCTGGGAGACGGTGGTCCAGCAGGACTTCCCGCCGGGGACGCTGGCCCGGGTCACCTCGTACGACTGGCTGCTCTCGCTGGCCGCCGCCCCGCTCGGCTACGTCCTGGCCCCGCTGGCCGCCGGGGCCTGGGGCGACCGGGTGCCGCTGCTGGCGGCGGCGGGGCTGGTGACGGCGGTCTGCGCGGGCACGGCGGCGGTGCCCGGCGTCCGGCGGCACGGCGCCCGGCGGACGCCCGCGCCCGAGCCCGGGCCGCCGACCGAACGGCCACCGGCCCGGGCTCGGGATCAGGCGCGGGCGCGGACCCGAACCGGGGTCAGGGCCTGATCGCCGCGGGTCAGTTCCAGATGCCGGTGATGTCGGCGGCGGAGGCCGCGTTGCCCGCGTGGCCGGTGGTGCCGGCCAGGTCCTCCAGGGTGCGCAGCACGTTGTAGTGGTTGTAGGTGGTGGCACTGCTGCTGCCGGGCGTCACGTGGGCGCCGTAGACCAGGGTCGGGATGCGGTTGCCGGACAGCTTGTTGTCCTCGTCGAAGGTGACGACCAGCAGGCTGTTGTGGGTCTGCGCCCAGGTGGCGTAGGCGCCCAGGTTGTTCTTGATCCAGGTGTCGCCGGTGCCGACCGAGCAGTCGTGCATGTCGCTGCAGAGGTTCGGCACCACGAAGGAGACGTTCGGCAGGGTGCTGTAGTCGGTCGGGAACTGGGCGAAGGTCTTCGCCGAGCTGACCGGGACGTTGCCGAAGCCGAACCACGGGTTGTGCTTCTGGGCGTAGCTGCCGCTGCTGCAGACGGTGCTGCCCTGGCTGGGCAGGGACTCGTTGTAGCTGCCCCAGGTCTTGCCGGCGGCGATGACCTCGGAGGCCAGGTTGGCCGCCTGGAAGCCGCCGACCGTCACACAGCTGTCGTCGACGGTGCCCTGGGTGGAGCCGGAGAACAGCGCGTAGTAGTTCGGCTCGCTCGGGTGGGTGATGCCGAAGGACTGGGTGAGGTTGGCGCCGCCCGCCTTCAGGGTGTTGTTGAGGTACGGGGCGCTGCTGCTGCCGATGACCTGGGTGTAGGCGTGGTTCTCCATCACCACGACGACGATGTGGTCGGGCGTGGGCAGCGCGGCGGCCTGGGCGGTGGGGGCGGTGGCCGCCCAGAGGCCGGCGGAGGCGGCGAGCAGGGCGACGGCGGAGCCGATCGCGGTCGCGGTGCGGCGGGAGCGGGGGTTCAGGGGCTTTATGGACGAAGTCATGACAATTCCTCGGCTAGGAGACGGCCCGGCGGGCAGCAGGACGCCGCCCCGGCCCCGCCGGCCCGGCCGGGGCGTGGGGAAGCTCCGTGGTCGGTGAGGGGAGGGCCGGCGCGGCGGGCGCACCGGAGTGCGCGGAAGCGCCCGAACAGCATGGGGCCCCCGGGGTGACGCGGGCAGACGACGGCAGGTGAAACCTTGGCCCCGGAGCGGGAAACGAACGGTGCCACCGCCCCGACGCGCCGAAACCGCCACTGACAACGCGAAATGCGGGCGAACCGGTTCACATTGCCAGCAACCGCCCGGTCCGGTGATAGTGATCTTCGAACGGCGCGGTCCGACGCCGCGTCAGCTCACGAGAGAACCGAGGAACATGGCGAAGACCAGCCTTCTGCGTCCGCTCGCGGTGGCCGCCGCCGGCGCCGTCCTGGTGGCGACCGGTGCCCTGCCCGCCGCGGCAGCCGGCCAGGACACCACCGACCCGACCGCCCCCGACCTCGCCGGTGTGCGCACCGCCCTCCAGGCCACCACCGCGGCCGGCGCCCCGGGCGCCTTCGCGGTGATCAGCGACCACGGCGCCGTCGACCGGACCCGCTCGGTGAACGTCGGCCTGGCCGACCTGGACGGGACCCCGATGAACTCCTCGTGGAGGTTCCGGGTCGGCAGCAACAGCAAGATGTTCGCCGCCGTTCTCGTGATGCAGCTGGCGCAGGAGGGCCGGATCGACCTCGACCGGCCGCTGCGCGAGTACCTGCCCGCGGACACCCTGCCGGAGAGCTGGACCATGACGGGCCGCCAGGTGATGGAGCACCGGGCCGGCGTCTACGACCACACCAACGACCTGCTGGAGCAGGCCGGCGAGGAGACCACCAGCGCGTTCGAGGCGCGCATCCGCAGCACCGTGTACGACCCGCGCGCGCTGGTCGCGATGTCGGTCAGGCACGGCCTGCAGTCGACCCCCGGCAGCCGCTACTCCTACTCCAACACCGACTACGTGCTGATGGGCCTGGCCGTCGAGCACCTCACCGGCCAGACCTTCCCGGAGGTGCTGAACGAGCGGATCATCCAGCCGCTCGGCCTGCACAAGACCTCCTTCGTGGTGCCCGACCAGGGCATCACCGGCACCCACGTCACCGGCTACCTCACCAACGACGACCGCACCAAGCCGCTGCTGGACTCCACCGCGCAGACCGGCTCCTGGGTGTGGGCCGCCGGGGCCGTCATCTCCGACGCCGGGGACCTCGACCGCTTCCTCACCGCGCTGATGGCCGGCGGCAAGGGCGGGCTCGTCTCGGACGCCTCGCTCCAGCAGATGACCGCCGCCCTGCCCACGCCCACCGCGAAGATCGCCTACGGTCTGGGCCTGCGCCGCATCTCGCTCTCCTGCGGGGACGTGTACGGCCACGGCGGCATCGTGCAGGGCTTCAACACCCAGTCCTTCACGACCCCGGACGGGCGGCGCAGCGTGGTGGTCTTCGCCAACGCCTCCAACAACGGCGCGGTGACGCAGGGCCTGATGAACACCCTGGAGCCGGCCTTCTGCGGCAAGCAGCCCACCGTCGCCCCGCGGACGGCCTTCGCGCCGGCCTCGGCCCCGGTCGGCTCGGCCCCGGTCGACACGCTGCCGGTGGTGGAGGACACCCGGATCTGACACCGGCCGTACGGCCCTCGCCCGCTCCCTCGCCCGCTCCCGCCTCCGGCCCGCTCCGGTCCGGCCGGGGGCGGGCGCTCGGCGTGACGGGACGCGGCCTCCGGAGGGCACCCGGTCAGTGCCGGACACCGCCCCCGGAGGGCACCGGTCAGTGCCGGGCGCCCGCCGCCCGGGGGCCCTCCGCGCTCAGGTCGGTGAGCGCCTCGGTGAGCAGTTCGCGGGCCTCCTCGGCGCGGCCCTGCTCGATCAGCGCGGTGCCCAGCTCGGTCAGCGTCTTGGTCATGCTGTCCGGGCGGCCCACCGCCTCGAAGTGCACCAGGGCCTGCCGGTAGGCCTTCTCGGCGGCCGGCCAGCGCTTCAGTGCCGCGCGGTCCAGGCCCAGTTCGTGCGCGGTCATGGCCGCCAGCAGGTGGATCAGCGGCGAGGACCAGCGCTCCACCAGCTCCAGCGCCCCGGCCAGGGCCCGCCGGCGCGACTCCACCGCCTCCTCCGCCCGGCCGGACTCCCGCAGGCAGTTGGCGGCGCCCCGCAGGGTGACCAGCCGGCCGATCATCGCGGAGCGGTTGGCCACCTCGGCGAAGGCGTCCGCCGCCCGGTGGAAGGCGTCGGTCGCCTCGCGGTGCCGCTGGAGGTAGCGCAGGCCCGAGGCCAGGTAGGTCAGCGCCCAGCCCTGCTGCTCCCGGTCGCCCACCGCGCGGGCCAGCTCCAGCCCCTCGGTGGCCAGTTCGATGCCGCGCTGGTAGCGGTGCAGGCAGGTGACGTACGTCCAGGCCAGGTAGTTGACGTGCACCGCCTCGACCCGCTCGTCCCCGATCGCGCGGGCGGCGTCCGCCGAGAGCTGGAACACCTCGGCCCAGATGCCCCAGCTCAGCAGCCGGTCGGAGAACCAGTGCATCGCCTCGGCGGTGTCCACCACCTCCCGGTGGCGGCCGGCCCGCTGGGCCTGCTGCAGGGCGGCCAGCCACTCCGGGTGCTCGTACTCCAGCCAGGCGGCCGCCTCGGTGAGGTGCGCGGGGGCGGTGCCGCCGGTGCCGGTCGCGTCCGTGGCGTGGTCGGGGTCGAACCGCAGGCCGTACTCGGCCGCCCGGCCGAGGATCCAGCGGCCGGCCCGGGTGCGGGCCTCGGCCAGCTCCTGGCCCGTCTCGTCGGCGGCCAGCCGCTCGCCGGCGTAGAGCCGCACCAGGTCGTGCAGGCGGTAGCGGTCCGGGGTGGCGGCCTGCATCAGTCCGGCGTCGACGAGCTGTTCCAGCACCAGTTCGGTGCGGGCCGCCGACCGGCCCGCGTAGGCCGCGGCGATCTCCGCGGTGAAGTCCTGGCCGGCGGTCAACGCGCAGCGGCGGAGGACGAGTTGGGACTCGGCGGGCAGTCGCCGGTAGGACAGCTCGAAGGCCGGGCGGACGGCCAGGTCGCCGGTCTCCAGCAGGTCCAGCCGGTTCTCCTCGGCGGCGAGCTGGCGCACCAGGTGGGCGACCGGCTGCTGCGGGCGGGCGACCAGGCGCTGCCCGGCGATCCGCAGCGCGAGCGGCAGGTAGCCGCAGAGCCTGGCCAGCTCAGCGGTGGCGTCGGGGGCGGCCTCGATCCGCTCGCGGCCGGCGATCCGGGCCAGCAGCCCGGCCGCCTCGGCCGGGGCCAGCACGTCCAGGCTCAGCCGGTGCACCGACTCCAGTCCGGGCAGCACGTTGCGGCTGGTCACGATGGTCACGGCCGGGCCGGAGCCGGGCAGCAGCGGGCGCACCTGGCTCTCGTCGGCGGCGTTGTCCAGCACCAGCACGAGCCGCCGCTCGCGGACCAGCGCCCGGTAGAGGCCGGCCCGCTCCTCCGTCCCCGCGGGCACCGCGGCGTCGGCGACGCCCAGGGCGCGCAGCACCTGGCCGAGCGCGTCCCGGGCGGGCAGCGGCTGCGGGGACATGCCGCCGAGGTCGAGGGAGAGCTGGCCGTCCGGGAAGCGCCCGGCCAGGGCGTGGGCGGCGTGCAGCGCGAAGGAGGTCTTGCCGAGGCCGGGCTGACCGCTGACCAGCACCACGCGCGGGTGGGCCGGGCGCTCGTCCTCGGCCAGGCGGGCGAGCAGGGCGAGGGCGTCCTCGCGGGCGGTGAAGTCGGCGATGTCGCGGGGCAGCGCGAGGGCGCTCTGGCCGAGCTCGGCGGGGATCGCGGGCGGGGCGTCGTCGCGGGCGTCGGCTGCGCGGGCGGTGGAGTCGGCGGAGGCTTCGCGCGCGGCGGGCCGGCCGGGCCGGGCCCGGCCACCGGCGGGCGTCGGGGCCGGCCGCGCCCCGCGCGGGCGTCCGGACTGCGCGGCCCGGTCCAGCAGGTCCGCCTGCGCGCCGTCCAGCCCGAGCGCCTCGGCCAGGGCCCGTACGGTGCGCCGCTGCGGTCCGCGGGTGCGGCCGCGTTCCATGTCCCCGAGGGCGCGCAGGCTGACCCCGGCCGCCGCGGCGAGCTCCTCCTGGGTCAGGCCCGCCGCCACCCGGTGCCCGGCCAGCAGGCGGCTGAACTCGTTCGCGTCCGTGTCCGTGCCGCCCCCGGCCGCCATGCCCCGCCCCCACTCGCTCGGTCCTGCGCAGTTCCGCACTTCTGCCTGGAGTCGTCTCCGGCGGTTCGCTGCGGTGCGCTCCAGGCAGAAGTATGCCCCGGCGGACAGGTTCCACCTATTCCGCCCTCTCCCGGGGCATCCGCCCAGGTCAGGAGGGACGGGTACGGGCGGGGCGGCGGGGCGGGGGCGGTTCCGCGAGGGGCGGGACGCCGGTAGTTCCGCCTGTGGTTCCGCTGGTCGAACAGCGGATTCCCGCCACCGGCGGCCGGCCGCGGTCCATGCCGGACCCCTGCGCCGGACCTCCACCCCGGCCTCCTGCGCCGGGCCGCTACGCCGGCCGTCTCGCCTCCGCGCCCTCGACCGTGCGCCCGAGGGCGTCCAGCAGGTCGGCGAGCAGGTTGTGGGAGCGGGCTTCGAGGGCCGGGTCGCCGACGGTGCGGCCGAGGGCGACGGCGAGCCGGGCCGAGGAGAGCGCGGCGTCCCGGCGGCCGAGCGCGTGCAGAGCGCGGGCCCGGCTGTGGGTGGCGAGGACGGCCTCGGCGCCGCCGGAGCGAGCGGTGGCGGCGCGTACCGCCTCGTCGGCGTGGCGCAGGGCGGGCCCGGGGTCGTCGGCCAGGACCAGCGCGTCGGCGAGGTCGGTGAGCGCGCGGACCAGCAGGTGGTCGGTGGCGGGGGTGCGGGCGGCGGCGACCAGGTCGCCGAGCATGGGCACCGCCCGCTCGTACCGGCCGGCCCGCAGCAGCGCGGCGGCCACCCGGCTGCGGCAGTGGTGGCGCAGCGCCGCGTCGCCGGACCGGTCGGCGGCCGCGACGGCCCGCTCCAGGGTGTCGGCGGCGGTGCGGTGGGCCGCGCGGTCGACGTGCAGGACGGCGAGGTCGGTGGCGAGCCGGGCCACCGCCGCCTCGTCCCGGTCGGTGTGGGCGGCGCGCAGCCCGGCCTCGACCACGGCCCGCCAGTGCGTCCGGTCGTGGCCGGTGGTCTCGTACAACCGGCTGGCCCGGTGGGCGAGTTGCCAGGCCGCGGCGGGCCGTCCCTGCTGCTCGGCGCAGACCACCACCGCGCGCAGGGCGCTCTCCTCGCGGCGGAACCAGGCCCCCGCGCCCACGGTCGCCGCGCCCCCGGCCGTCCAGCCGGCGGTGACGTCGAGGTAGTGGGCGATCAGCCGGTCGAGGGCGAGGAACCGTTCGTCGCAGGTGAGTTCGGCGGCCTGCGCGGCGGCGTGGCGGCGGACCAGCTCGCGCCGGGCGTACCGGCCGGGGCCGCTCTCCTCCAGCAGGTGGACGGCGTCCAGCCGGGTCAGCAGGGTGCGGGTCGCGGCGGGCGGGAGGTCGGCGAGGGCGGCGGCGGTGGCGGTGTCGAGTTCCGCGCCGGGGTGCAGGCCGAGCAGGGTGAACAGCCGGGCGGCGTCGGGCGCCAGTGTGCGGTACGTCCGGTCCAGCGCGGCGGTGAGGCCGAGCGGGCCGCCGGCGGTGCCGGTGCCGGAGAGGGCGGCCGGACCGGTCTGCTCGTCGGCGAGTTCGGCGGCGAGGTCGGCCACGGACCAGTCGGGCCGGGCGGCCAGCCGGGCGGCGGCCAGGCGCAGCGCGAGCGGCAGGCGGTCGCAGCGCTCGGCGACTTCCGCGACCGCCTCCGGCTCACCGGCCGTGCGGTCCTCGCCGAGGATGCGGGCGAGCAGGGCGGCGGCCTCCTCGGGGCCGAGCACCCCCAGCGGCAGCGGGATGCCGCCGGTGCGGACCACCAGGTGGCGCAGCCGGCTGCGGCTGGTGACGATCGCGACCGGGGCGGGCTCGCTGTCGGTGGCCGGCGGGTCGGGCAGCAGCGGGGCGAGGTGCTCATAGGAGGCGGCGTCGTCCAGCACGACCAGCATCCGCCGGCCGCCGACCAGTTCGCGGTAGCGGCGGGCGCGGTCCTCGGGGTCGCGCGGCAGGGCGTCCGGGGCCGTACCGAGCGCGGTGAGGAACTCGCCGAGCACCTCGGCGGGTTCGCGCGGCCCGTCCGGGTCGAAGCCGCGCAGCTCGGCGTGGAGGACGCCGTCCGGGAAGTAGGCGTCGCCGCGCCGGGCCGTCCACTGCCGGACCAGGCTGGTCTTGCCGACCCCGGCGGGGCCGGTGACCAGGATCGGGCGGCCGTCCCGGGCTGCGGGCACCACCTGGTCCAGCCGGGCGAGTTCGTCCGTCCGGCCGACGAACCGGCGGTCGGCGGCGGGCCGGGCACCGGACTGCTCGCCGGCCAGGCGCAGCTCCGGGCCGGGTGGCCGGGAGAGCCGGGCCACCGCGCGCTCGTAGCGCTCCCGCGCCTCGGCGCTCCGCCCGTCCTGCTCCAGGCAGCGCACCAGCCGGGCGGTCAGCGTCTGCCGGGCGGGGTGGCCGTCGGCGGCCTCGGCGAGTTCGGCGGCCAGTTCGCCGCCCCGGCCGTCCCGGAGCAGGCCGTCGGCCAGCCGTTCCAGGGCGCGCAGCCGCAGGTCGGTCAGGTACGGGAGGGTCCGCTCGCGCAGCAGGGCGGAGCCGCAGTCGGCGAGCGCCGGGCCGCGCCACAGGTCCAGCGCGGCGCGCAGCAGGGGCGGGGCGCCGTCCGCCGGCGCGGCCTCCACCGGCGCGGCCTCCATCGGGGCGGGCTCCGGCGGGGCGGTCCCCGGCGGGGCACCGTCCAGCGGGGCGGCGGGCTCGGGGAGCAGCACGCCGGCCTGTTCGCAGAGCCGGCCGAAGCGCAGCACGTCGACCCGGTCGGGTTCACCGGCCAGCAGGTAGCCGGCCCCCCGGGTGCCCAGCTCCAGCCCGGAGCCGTCCAGCAGTTGGCGCACCGCCGCGACGTGGCCCTGCAGGGCGGCCCGCGCGGTGGGCGGCGCGCAGCCCTCCCAGACCAGCTCGATCAGCTCCTCGGTGGCCACCGTCCGGTTCAGCCGTACGGCGAGCGCGCTCAGCAGCGCCCGGCGCTTGGGGGCCGAGGGCGTCACCGCCGTCCCGTCCTCCCGCCGCACCACCACCGGCCCGAGCAGATCGATGTGCACGCGCCCGTTCCCCTCCCCCACCATCCGTCGACTCCCCGGCTGGTTCGAGGATAGGGCCGACCGGGCCCTTGACGTCGGCCGTACGGTACCGGGCCGGTACGACACCGGCGTCGCGTCCGCGGCTCCCGGCCGAGCGGCCACCGCCGCACGGCCCCGCGTCCGCCGCTCCGGACGGGCCGGGCATCGCCGCACGGCCCCGCGTCGGCCGTCCGGTGCAACCGTCACCGGCCCCATCGGCATCCCTCTCAGGGGTGCCCCGTGGAGCCCGGTCGGACCGGGGGCGGGCGCCCCGCGCGGGCGGGCGTCCGAGGGCGGGAGCAGCCGTCCGGCGTGGACCGGACAGGTTCTCGCACTACACTGCTCCACCCCGAGGGCCGATGGCCGCTTCGGGTGTGATGTGCGGTTTTGGGGCGAGGTGGGGGGTACCGGTGCGGATTCGGCTGCTCGGGCCGGTGGAGCTGCGGGTCGGGGCGGACGGCTTCGCGAGCGTGGCGGGTGCCCAGCGGCGGGCCGTCCTGGCGATGCTGGCGCTGCGGTTGGGGCTCGTGGTCACCATGGACCAGCTGTGCGAGCTGCTCTGGGACGAGCAGCCGCCGCCCACCGCCCGGGCGGCCGTGCAGGGGCACGTCGCCGCGCTGCGGAAGGTGCTCGCCGACACCCCGTTCGAGCTGCACACCCGGGACTCCGGCTACCTGCTGACCGGGCCGGCCGACGCCGTGGACGCGCTGCGCTTCGAGGAGCTCGCCGGCGAGGCCGAGGGGCAGGCCGGGCTCGGCGACTGCGCCACGGCGGTCGCGCTGCTGGAGGAGGCGCTGCGGCTGTGGCGCGGCGAGGCGCTGGCCGACCTGCCCGAAACCCCCCTGCGGGACGCCGCGGTGGACCGGCTGAGGCAGTCCCGCACGGCCGCCCTGCTCTGCTGGGCCGGGCTGCGGCTGGGCCAGGGCGCCGGGGCCTCGGCCGTGCCGCTGCTGAAGCACGGGGTGCGGCTGGACGGGCTGCGCGAGGAACTGGTGGCCATGCTGATGCGCTGCCTGCACCAGGCGGGCCGGTCCGCGGAGGCGCTGACCGCCTACCACCAGGCCCGGGTCCGGCTGGACGACGAACTGGGCATCAACCCCGGCCCGGCGCTGCGCGCGGCGCTCGCCGAGGTGCTGGCCGACGACCGTACGGCGGAGCCGCCGCCCGCCGCTGCGCCGGCCCCCGGAGCGGCGCCGCGGCCCGCGCCGGTGCCGCGCCGACTCCCCCGCCGCCACCCGGACTTCGTCGGCCGCACCACCGACCTGGCCCGCCTCGACCTGGCCTGCGGGACCGGCCGCGCCGGGGACGGCCCGGTGCTGGTGGTCGGCCCGGCCGGGGTCGGCAAGAGCGCGCTGGTCACCGCCTGGGCGCACCGGGCCGCCGACCGCTTCCCGGACGGACTGCTCCACGCCGAACTGCACGGCCTCGCCCCGGACGGCCCGGCCCGGCCCGAGGCCGTCCTGGCCGGCTTCCTGCGCGCGCTCGGCGTACCGGAGGACGGCATCCCCGAGGGGCGCGCCGCCCGGGCCGCGCTCTACCGCGAGCGCACCCGGGGCCGGCGGCTGCTGGTGCTGCTGGACGACGCCGCCGACGCCGACCAGGTCGCCGACCTGCTGCCCGCCGGCCCGGCCGGCACCGCCGTGGTCACCGGCCGGGGCTCGCTGGAGAGCCTGGTCGCCGTCGAGGGGGCCACCCTGCTGCGCCTGGCCGCACTGCCCGAGGACGACGCCCTGCACCTGCTGGAGCGCGCCCTGACGCCCGAGCGGCTGCGCGCCGAGCCGGAGGCCGCCGCCCGCCTCGCCGGGCTCTGCGACCACCTGCCGCTCGCCCTGCGGATCGCCGCCGCCCGCCTGGCCGACCGGCCGGACCGGACGATCGCCGGGCTGGTCGCCGAACTCGCCGACGAACGGACCAGGCTGGCCGTCCTGGACGCGGACGGCACGCTCTCCGTCGCGGGCCGGCTCGGGCTGACCCACCGCCGGCTCTCCGGACCCGCGGCCGAACTGCTCACCGCCCTGGCCGCCCACCCCGGCCGCGAGGTGGACACCCCGGCGGGCGCCGCCCTGCTCGGCAGCGACACCGCGACCGCCCACCGGGTGCTCGGCGAGCTGGCCTCCCACCACCTGCTCACCGGCACCGCCCCCGGCCGCCACGCCCGTACCGACCTGGTCCGGCTGTACGGCGCCGGGCTGCTCGCCGAACGGCCCGAACAGCACCGGCGGCTGCTGCGCGACCGCCTGGCCGACCACTACCTCACGGCCCTCGGGCACTGCGGGTCCTTCCTCGACCCCGGCCAGGAGGACACCGCCCCGCCCGCCGGTCCGGCGCAGGCCCTCCCGGCCGTCGGCGACATCCGCACCGCGCTCGACTGGTTCGACGCCGAGGAGCCGGCGGTCTCCGCGCTGGTCGCGTCCCCCGACACCGACCCGGCCCGGGCCTGGCGGCTCGCGCTGACCTGCGGCTCGCTCTACTACGGCGCCAGCCGCTTCACCGACTGGCTCGCCAGTGCCCGGCTGGGGCAGGCTGCGGCCGAACGCTGCGGCGACCCGGTCGCGGTCGCGCTGCTGCTCAACTGCCGGGCGCAGGCCCTGGTCGCGCTGGAACGCCGGCAGGAGTCCGCGGAGGCGGCCCGGAAGGCGGTCGCCGCGGCCGAGTCCGCCACCGGGCCCGCCGCCGCGTCCGCGCACGTCCGGGCCCTCGCCACGCTGGCGCTGGTCACCGCGATGCTCGGCCACGCCGCCGAGGCCGAGCGGCTGGCCGCCGCCGCCACGGCGCTCGCGCTGGAGTCCGGCGACCGCCGCCGGCTGGTCGACGCCAAGGTGCACCAGGGCTGGGTCAGCCTGGCCGCCGGGGACCGGGAGGGCGCCCAGCGCCGGTCCCGGGAGGCCCGCGAGCTGCTGCCGGCCACGCCCGTCACCCAGGTCCACCTCTGGTCGCTGCTGACCGAGGCGCAGGCCCTCGCGCCGACCGTCCGCGACGACGCCGCCGACCTCGCCTGGCACCGGCTGCTCGCCGCCTGCGAGGAGGCCGGCCTGCTGTACTTGCACGCGGTGGCCGAACAGTCCTACGCCGCCTACCTGTTGGCCCGGGGACGGGAACCGGAGGTGCGCGGCCGGCTGCGCACGGCGCTGGACCGCTTCCGCTCGCACGACCGGCAGGCGGGCCACTGCAGCGAGTTCACCACCAGCCTGGAGGAGTCGCTCAACCTCCGCACCGGCCGGCGGGCGACGGACGACTGAACCGGACGGTCGGCGCGAGGGGCCGCGCCCCGGTCGGCCGGTGCCCCGGTCAGCCGGAGCCGGACGGCCCCGTCAGCCGGCCGCCGAGGCCGCCCCGCGCACCGTCGGGGCGTACCCGTGCTCCGTCGCCAGCACCGGGCGCAGCGCCCGGATCGCGTAGAAGTTGCGGGACTTGACCGTCCCCGGCGGCACCCCCAGCCGGGCCGAGGCCTCCAGCACCGAGCGGTCCTTGAGGTGGAGTTCGACCAGCACCTCGCGGTGGTGCTTCTGCACCCGGCGCAGCGCCAGCGCGAGGTCCCGGGCCACCACCACCTGCTCGTACGGGTCGTCGGCGACCGGCCGGTCCTCGACCGTCTCGCCGATCACCTCCTTGGCGCGGGCGGCGGCCATCCGGTAGTGGTCGATCGCGATCCGCCGGGCGACCGTGAACAGCCAGGGCCGGGCCGCCTCCGCACCGGCGGCCAGCGCCTCCGGGTGCTGCCAGGCGCGCAGCAGGGTCTCCTGGAGGATGTCCTCGGCCTTGCCGCGGTCCCCGCCGGTGGCCCGCAGCAGCGCGCGCAGCAGGTAGCCGCCGTGCAGCCGGTGGATCTCGGCGAGCACGTCGGGGTCGAGGGTCGGGCGGGCCGGGGCGGTGGCGCCCTCCGGCGCGGCGGCCGGACCCTCGGACGGCGGGGTGACGGACGTGGGCTGGGCGACGGACGGCTTCGACACGCGCTACCTCTCAGGTCGGGCAGGGGGCGCAGCACGGGCAGGGGACGCAGCACGGGCAGGGCGTGCTGGGCACCGCCGGAGATCCCCGGCGGTGGCTGCACCAGCACACTGCCGGAGCCCGCCAAGTCCGCACCAAGGATCCGCCAACGCCCACGTCCGGGGCACTCGGGCCGCCCCCGAGTGCCACCGTTGGCGGGCGCCGACGACTGTTGGCCGGTCGTTAGCGGCCGTGAGCTGCGGCTTCTTCCGCCACCGCCCGGTTCGGCGCCCGGCCCCCCGCCGAGCGCCGCACCGGGCCGCGGTGTCAGCCCTCGGCGAGCGCCCCGAGCAGCTCCCGCACCCCGTCCTCGCCCCGGTGCTCGATCAGCACCGCGACCCAGCCCGCCAACAGCTGCCGCTCCGCCGCCGACCACACCGGTGCCGACGGGTGCTCGTCCACCACCAGCGCCGTCGCCACGCCCAGCAGCCCCGACTCCGGCTGCGGCCGCTCCTCCGGCGCCGCACGCAGCGCCAGCCGCCGGGCGACCGCGATCACCCGCTCCGCCGCCGCCTCGGGCACCGCCAGCCCGGCCGGCCCGGCCGCGCTCGGCGCCCCGGCCCGCACCAGGGCCGCGACGAACTCCCGCGCCTCCGGCCCGTCCGCGGCCATGCCGCGGCCCTCCCCCGTCCCGTTCACGGGACTCACGCTCCTTCCGACTCGGTGACACTCGGCGGACGCCGGGTGCCACCCGATGACGGTACCGATCGGTAGCCGGTCGGGCGGAGGGTTTTCTCGTTACGGGCCTCCCGAAGCGACAGGGGGCGCGCCGTGCGCCCTGTTCCGCTCAACGGGCCCTCCACCACCAGCGGTTCAGCTGAACCGGAGGGTAGCCTTCAGCCGTACTCCCGGCTGTACGGGTAGACCGTACGGTCGGCCGGACCGGAGGCACCCGTCCGGCGCACCAGGGACCGGGAGGTCGTCCGATGGCTTACTCCGACGGCACCGCGGGCGCGGGCGGCACCGCCCAGGCCGCACCCGACTACTCGCCGGCCGTCTGGCCCGAGCCCGTCGCCCTGCTGCCCCGGCTGCCCCCGCGCCCGCTCGACCCGCTCGGCACCGTCCTGATCCCGCCCGCCGAACGGCGGCCGTCCACCCGGGAGCCGGCTGTCGGACCGTCCTCGGCGGCGCCGCTCCCGTTCCTGCCCCCGAGCCCGCCTGCCCCCGCACCGCCTGCCGCACCGCCCGTACCGCGCCCCGACTCCGACCGCCCGCGCACCCTGCGGCTCGCCCTCCCCGGCGGCGGGGAGGCACGACGGCGGCGCCTGCTCGACCGCGTCCGGGCGCCGCTGCGGTCCCACCACCGGATCGCCGTCCTGGGCGGCCCCGCCGAGGGGGCCGCCGCCCTCCTCGGCGCCCTGCTCGCGGAACACCGGGCCCACCCGGTGCTCGTTCTCACCACCGCCGGGCCCGCCGGGAGCGAATGCCGCACGGGCGGCCGGGTGCTGCGGTCCGTACGGCCGGACCCGGCCGCCCTGCGGGAGGCCCTCGGCGAGGCCGACGGCCACTACCCGGTGATCCTCGCGGACACCACCGGCGCCCCGGCCGAGGTCCGGCTCGCCGCCGTCGAACACGCCGACCGGCTGCTCCTCTGCGCCCCGGCCTCCGCCACCGGAGCCCGCACCGCCGACGCCCTCCTCGACCACCTCACCGCCCTCGGCCACCACGGCCTGGCCCGCGGGGCGGTCGCCGCCTTCACCCCCGCCCCGCCCACCGACCGCCCGGTCGCCGACCGCGACCTCCTCCCCCACTTCCGCACCCGCTGCCGCGCCGCCCTCACCCTCCCGGCCGCCCCCGCCGCCCTCCGCGCCCGGGCCCGCCTCGACTACCTGGAACTCGCCGCCCTCATCGGCGACGGCATGGCCGAGCACCGCTGAGCCGACCGGGCGGCCACCGGTCAACCCGACGCGAGGGCGTCCGCACGGGATCCGGCCGGGGCGAACCATCCCGGCCGCAGCTCGACGAGCAGGTCGTCGAGCCCCCGGACCGCCGGACCGGGCTCCTCCGACGGCCACTCGACGGGCGTCGCCAGGCTCCGCCCATAGCAGCGCAGCCGCCAGAGGTCGAACGCCGCCGTGCCGTCGATGAAGTCCACGTCGATCTGGACTCCGGCCTGGTCGGTCATCCGGCATCCCGCCCCGTGCACCAGGTACGCGTAGCCGCCGGCCTCACCACTCCGGCTGATCCGCCCCGAGCGTGCCGCCGCCAGGATGTCCGCCAAGCGCTCCAGCGGCGGCACCGCCTCGCACAACGCCGCCTCCGCCCGGTCGAGCGCGGCCAGGAAGCCGAGCACCAGCTCTCTCGCCGTCGGCGGTTGTCGATCCGTCATCAGGGCCCTCCGTTCCCGTGCCGTGCCGTCCTTCAGCCGCCGGGCGTATCCGGTCCCTGAGGGGCCCTGATGGTCCCACGGCGCCGATCACCACGACGAGCGGATTCCTCCCGTCAGGCCCTCGGCCCCAGCCGGACGATCGGCTCGGGACCGGCGCCCTGTCGGCTCGCCTCCGCACGGCCCGGGCGCCGACCCCTGGCGCGCGGGGCCAAGGCGGCGGCCACCGCCGCCAGGGCGACGGCCGCGAGGACGGTGAGGGCGAGGAGGCCCGCCTCGATGCCGGCGCCGCTCTCGGGTGGAGCGGGGCGCGTGGTGAGGACGACCGCCGGGGTGACTGCGGCGACGGGGCCGACGGTGCCGTGGCCGTACTGATGGCCAGGGCCGCGGGAGGCGGCGGCTTCCCGGTCTTCGGCCGGCTGGTCGACGGTCAGGTCCGGGCGGTAGCCGAGGACGAGGACGGCGGCGGCCGAGCCCGGGTCGGCCGCCGCCCGGGGGCGGGGCGGCGGCGTGGTCACGCGAAGGTGCCGAACCGTTCGGCCGGGATGTCCTGCGGCAGCAGCAGGCTGAGTTCGTCCAGGTCCACCACGTCGACCCGGGACAGCCGGCCCGCCTGCCGGGTGACCATCGCTTCGAGCACCTGCCGGGCGAACCGGCCGTTGCCGAAGGAGCGGTCGCGCGGGACGGCGCCGAACAGGGTGCCGAGTGCGGCCAGGGTCTCCGGAGTGCAGGTGTAGCCGGCGGTCTCGGCCCGCGCCCGGACGATGGCGACGAGTTCCTCGTCCGCGTAGTGCTCGAAGGTGATCTCCCGGGAGAACCGGGAGGCCAGGCCGGGGTTGGAGGCGAGGAAGCCGCGCATCTCCTCCCGGTAGCCGGCCACGATCACCACGACCTCGTCGCGGTGGTCCTCCATCAGCTTCACCAGGGTGTCCACCGCCTCCTGCCCGAAGTCCCCGCCGCTGCCGTCGCGGGGCGTCAGGGTGTACGCCTCGTCGATGAACAGCACGCCGCCCCGGGCGCGTTCGAAGGCGTCCCGGGTGAGGTGGGCGGTGTGGCCGAGGTAGCGGCCGACCAGGTCGGCGCGGGCGGTCTCGACCAGCCGGCCGGAGGGCAGCACGCCGAGTTCGGCGAGGAGTTCGCCGTACAGCCGGGCGACGGTGGTCTTGCCGGTGCCGGGCGGGCCCGAGAACACCAGGTGGTGGCCGAGGGGGGCGGCGGGCAGCCCGGCCTCGACCCGGCGCCGGGACTGGCGGGTCAGGTTGACCAGGTCCTCGACCTGCTCCTTGGCGGCGGCGAGGCCGACCATGGCGCGCAGCCGGTCGAGCAGGCCGGGCTCCCCGGCCCGCCCCCCGCCGGCGGCGGCCGGGGCGAACTCCTCGCCGACGTCGGCGGGCAGCAGCCGGGTGAGCGCCGCGTTGTCGAAGTGCTCCAGTTCGGCGAGCCGGGAGGCCTGCCGGTCGACCATCTCCTCGAACACCTTGCGGGCGGCCCGGCCGTTGCCGAACTCCGCACCCTTGGGCATCCGGTCGAAGTGCGCGGCGAGCGCCTCCCGGGTGCCCTCGGCGAGCTCGTAGCCGTGTCCGCCGGCGGCCTGCTCGACGATCGTGGCGAGCTCGTCGGCGCGGTAGTTCCGGAACTCGACGGTGCGGCTGAACCGGGACGCCAGGCCCGGGTTGGAGGCCAGGAACCCGCGGATCCCGGCCTCGTACCCGGCGACGATCACCACCAGGTCGTCGCGGTGGTCCTCCATCAGCTTCACCAGGGTGTCGACGGCCTCCCGGCCGAAGTCCGGGCCGGCCGCGCCGGAGCCCGCCGACAGGGTGTAGGCCTCGTCGACGAACAGCACCCCGCCGAGGGCCTCCCTGACCACCTCGGTGGTCTTCAGGGCTGTCCCGCCGACGACCGGGGCGACCAGGTCGGCCCGGGCGACCTCGACCAGGTGGCCGCTGCGCAGCACGCCGAGTTCGGCGAGGATCGCCCCGTAGAGCCGGGCGACGGTGGTCTTGCCGGTGCCGGGCGGGCCGGCGAAGACGAGGTGCCGGCTCATCGGCAGGGCGGGCAGCCCGGCCTGCTCGCGGCGGCGGGTCAGCTTGCCGAGGTTGACCAGGGTGGCGACCTGCTCCTTGACGCCCTCCAGCCCGACCAGGGCCCGGAGGACGGCCTGCGGGCCGACGGCCTCCTCCCCGGGGGCTTCCGTACCGTCGCCGGCGGCGTCCGCAGCGACGGTGGTGGCGACGGCCGCCGTGCCGTGGGCGTCAGGCGAGCGGTTGTCCCGGCTGTCGAGGTTCTCCACCACGAGGCGGTCGGTCGGCGCGGTCTGCCACAGCCCGGCGCCCTGGTTCCCGGCGGCCGTGCAGTCGGTGAGCCGGACGGGCTCCGCGGACTCGGAGCGCAGCCCGTCCACGGTGTTGTCGCCGAGCCGGCAGGAGGTCAGGGTGGCCCGGGAGCCGGGCAGCAGGTGCAGCCCGTGCCGCCGGTTGGTCCCCAACCGGGCGCGGGTGGCGGCCAGTTCGCCGCCGCGTTCGACACTCGCGCCGTCGAGGGCGTTGCCGGTGCACTCGACGTCGCGCAGGATGGCGACGCCCCCGGCGCCGACCGAGATCCCGCAGGACCCGCTGCCGCGCACCAGGCCGCCGCCGAGGTGGGTGTGGGCGCCGTCGGCGATCCGCACCCCGTGCCGTCCGGCGTCGACGACGGTGACGTCCTCCAGTCGGCCGCGCCCGTCGCCCAGCACCTCGATCCCGTGGCGGCCGGCGGCGGTGACGGTGCCGCGGCGCAGCAGCGGGTCGGCGCCGTCGCGCACCACGATGCCGACGCCGGCCGCGCGGCGGACCTCCAGGCGGTCGAACTCGGCGGCGCTCCCGCCGGTGAGTTCGACACCGTCGGTCCCGGCGTCGCGCACCACCGTCCGCAGCAGGCTGGGCCCGGCCGACCCGCCGACGTGAATGCCGACCCCGGCGGGGGCGGTGACCTCGCAGTCCTCCAGGGTGCCCCGGGCCCGGCCCGCGATGTGCAGACCGTACCCCTGGGGGCGGACGGCGCGGCAGCGGCGCAGCAGCGGGTCGGTGCCGTCGGTGAGGACGTAGCCGTGGCCGCGCACGGCGGTGACGGTGCAGTCCTCCAGCACGACCCGGGCGGCGGAGCCGACGAAGACGCCGAGCGCGCTGTCCCGGATCGCGGTGCGCAGCAGGCGCGTGCTGCTCCGCTCCTCCAGGGCGACGGCGGGCTTGTCGGTGCCGGAGATCTCGCAGTCCTCGACGACGCCGCGCGCCTCGCCGTTGGCGCACAGGCCGTTGCCGCGCGCGTCGCGCAGCACGCAGCGCCGGACGGTCGGGTCGGCCCGCTCGCCGATGACCACGGCCGAGGTGCCCAGGTGCTCGACGACGCTGTCCTCGATCACGCTGGAGCCGGTGGAGGTCTCCACCAGCCCGGCGCCGGCCGGGTTGGTGACCCGGCTGCCGCACATGGCGAGTTCGCCCGGCCCGCGGGTGAGCACGGCGGTCCAGGCGTTGCCGATCACCTCGCAGTCCCGCACGGTGAGGCGGCCGCGCGGGACGTCGACGGCGGGCAGTTCGTCGTCCTGCCCCTGGAGCACCAGACCGGTCAACCGGACGGCCTCGGTGAGCACCTGGACCACCGAACCGCGCCGGGGGCTGATCCGCACACTGCCCCGGACGTCGGCGGCGGTGATGCTCACGGCCTTGGTGAGCACCAGGTTCTCGTCGTACCGGCCGGGCCGGACCGAGATCACCGCGCCGCCGCCGGCCGCCCGGAGGGCCTCGCCGATCGTCCGGTAGGAGCCGGGTTCCCGCTGCTCCGCGCAGACCGTCAGCACCGGGCGCGACATGCCTGGGGTTCCCTTCGTCGTGGGGCGTTGTGGTTCGGTCGCTCGGTGGTTCGGTGACTCAGCGGTTCGGTGGCTCGGCGGGTCCGGGCCCCGGTTCGCGCCGGGGTCAGGCCGTGCAGGTGGCGCGGACGGCGCTGGCGGCGTGGTGGGCGCCGCTGGAGCCGCCCCAGTCCACACCGCGGCTGTGCAGCGTGACGGAGATCGGGCCGCGGTAGGTGAACGGCCCGTTGTTCACCCAACTGCCCCGGCTCGCCGTCTGGTTGATGGTGAACGAACCCACCTGGCCGCCACCGCTCTGCACCGTGTAGGTGCTCGGGTTGCCGCCGACCTGCTTCACGTCGCCGCTGGCCGGGATGTAGACCGACAGGGTGCAGCTGGTGACCTTGTCCACGGTGAAGGTCCAGACGACCGAGTTGCCGTTGTCGTCCTTGTTGGCGTTACCGGACATCGGCATCGAGGCGTAGGTGCCGTTGCAGCCGTCGCCGCTGTAGCCACCGGAGTTGTTGCGCCAGCCGCTGCTGCCCTGGTCGAACCAACCGTTGGTCTTGTACTGGCCGCCGCCCGAGCAGTACGGGCCGGCGATCACGGTGACCGGTGCGGGCGGCTTGGCCGCCGGGGGCGCGGGCTGCTGGGGCGCCGACGGGTTCGGGGCCGGCTTGTTCGGAGCCGGCTGGTTGGGGGCCGGCTGGTTCGGCGCCGGGTTGGCCGCACCGCCGCCGCCCGTGCCACCGGCGGCCGGGCCACCGCCGCCCGAACCACCCGAGGCGGCGGCCGCACCGCCCTGCGCGCGATCGCCCCCACCGCCCGAACCCGCGCCGCCCCCAGCGGGGTTGGCCCCGACGCCGGGAGGAGCGGCCGCACCGGCACCGCCCCCGCCACCGCCGGCACCGCCACCAGCGCCGCCGCCGGTGCCGTTCGGGGCCGAGGCCGCCTGGTCCCCCGACGCCGGTGCGGCCGAACCGTCCGGCTGCGGTGCCGCCGAGCCCGACTGCCCGTCGGGCGCGACGCCGCCGGCGGTGCCACCGTGCTCGTCGAAGCCGGGGACGTTGGCGGGCGGGGCGTCGGCCTGGGCCGGTCCGTGCGGGTCGCTGCCGCTGCGCTGGGTCACCATCACGGAGGTGCCGACCAGCACCAGGCCGACGGCGACGGCCGCGGCGATCATCGGACGGGAGACCCGGCCGGTGCGCGGCCCAGGGTCCCCCGGACCCACGGGCCCCGCGGGGGTCGCCGGGCCGACGGGTGCCGTCGGGCCCTTGGCGGGGGACGGCAGGGGCGCCGGCCCGATACCGGTCCCGGCCGGGGGCCTGGCTCCACCCGTGGGCTTGGGCCCGGACGCGGGCTTCGGGCCGGTTCGCGCCCCGTTCGTCGCGGCGCCCGTGGCCCTGGAACTGACACCGACTCCGGCGCCGACACCGGCGCCCGGCTGCACGGGCAGCACCGCCGTCTCGGCGCTCGCGGACCTGGGCCCGGCCTCGGACTTCGGCCCGGGCCGTGCCCCGTTCGTCGCAGCGCCGGTGACCCCGGCACTGACACCGGTACTGGCACCGCCATTGGCGCCGGCACCCGGCTGCGCGGGCCGCACCGTCGGCGCGGGGCTCGCGGGCTTGGGCCCGGCACCGGCACCCGACGTCGCGGGCGGCACCACCGGAACGGAACTCGCGGGCTTGGGCCCGGCGCTGACACCGGCCTCGGCGCCCGACCTCGCGGGCGGCACCGGCGCCGCAGGGCTCGCGGGCTTCGACCCGGCGCCGGCCTCGGGACCGGCACCCAGCCGCGCGGGCGGGACCGTCGACGCGGGGCTCGCGGGCTTGGACCCGGCCTCGGGCTTCGGACCGGTCCGCGCCCCGCTCGTCGCAGCGCCCGTGGCCCCGGCGCTGACACCGGCACCGGCACCAGTGCCGGTACCGCCACCGGCGCCCGGCTGCGCGGGCGGCGCCGCCGTCTCCGCGCTCACGGGCGCCTCCGGCGGCTTCCCCTGGTCCGCCTCGGCCGCCAACGCCCAGTTCACCGCCGGGAGCCGGAACCCGCCCGGCCTCCGCTCCGGCCCGCCGCGCTGCTCCTCGCCCACCATGCATCCCCTGTGCTCGATGACACTCCTGTGGGGAGCTACGGCCCGCACGGCCGAACCGGTTCAGCCGAAATCGGCGCGCCTCGGACCCGACCGTCCGGACCGGCTCCGCGCCCGCCACCGGCCGGGTCCCACCCCGCGCCCCTCCCACCGACCACGTCCCTGTGTTCCGTCCGACGGCCGGCCGCCCGTGCGGGGTTCACCGGGTGGTTCAGAAGGACCAGGAGAGCGGCTCTCCGGTGTACGGGTCCAACCGCTCCTCGATGCGGCGCCGCTCCTCACGCCAGTGGACGAAGTGCGGGGACGGATCGCCCCAGAGGGAGGCGTCGCTGAGCGGACAGCGGTCGAAGCCCTCGGTGAACAGGCGGCGCAGGAACTCCGCCATCCCGCAGTCGTAGAGCTGCCAGTTCGGCGACCCGTGACGCTCCCACACCAGGACCGGCCACCTGTCGGAGTCGTCGTCGACCGTGAGCCAGCCGAGGATGTCCGCTCCGCAGCTCACACCCCACGCGATCACCGAGTCCGGCCCGGCCTCGACGCCGGCCGGCCCGCCCTCGGTCGACCAAAGGCTCCGCAGGATGGCGGTCTCCCCGGCCGCGCTGCCGAAGCCCGGGCCCTCGGGCGGTGCCGTGCTCGCCTCGGGGGCCAGGACGCCGAACGCCTCGTCGATTCCACCGGCCCCGTACGTGGCCATGAACGCCACGTAGTCGGCGGGGAACCGGACGCCCCAGGCCTGGCCCACCGCGGCCCAGTCCACCTGCTCGTCGGCGCCGTCGTGCGGCGACATGACGGCCTTCAGTGCGGCGACGGATGCTTCCCCTGCTTCCATGACCCCTCCTGTGGTCCGGCTCCGGGACGCACCGTATCCGGCCCCACCGACAGTCAGTCGGCGGGGCCCGAGCCGACGCCCAGGGCGAGGGCGTAGCGGGAGGGGTCGGCGGGGCGGACGCGGTCGGCGGGGGCAACGGCGTCGCGGCGGGCGAGCCAGGTGCGCAGCCGCTCGGGGCTCGGGCGGACGCCGCCGATCTCGTGGAGCAGGACCCGGGCCGGACGGCCCTCCTCCGGGTCCGCCGGCTGGACCTCGACCACCTCGAACTCCGCGCCCGGGACGAAGACCACCATGGGCGGGTCGCCCGGCTCGCCGAAGGCCGAGCTGCGGCGGCCGCCGACGGACCAGATGGCGAACTCGATCCCGACGTCCTCCCCCAGGTCCGCCTCGGGCACCGCCAGGGCGGTCACCGGGGCCCGCTCGGTCAGCACCGTGCCCGGGGCGTACGCGGCGAGGTCGCAGGCCCGCGCCGGACCGGCGACCAGCACACCGCCGTAGTACCCGGGCAGCCGCCGCAGGCCGGCGGCCAGGCAGCGCAGGTACGGGCCGTAGCGGCCGGGCTCGCCGGAGCGGGCCGCCGCGAGGAGTTCGGCGCGCGGGGCCAGGGGGCCGGAGTCGCCGGCGTGCAGCAGGAGGGCGACCAGCTCGGGCCCTTGGTCGCCGTCCTCCGCCTGGGCGCGCAGGGCGGGCAACCGGGTGGCGACGTCCTCGGCCCGTCGGGCCAAGGGCTCGTAGGCGGAGCCGAGTTGGGCGACCAGGGCCTCGCCGTCCCCGGCCGGGGTGGCGGGCTCCGACGGCTCCGGCTCCGGCGCCGGGGACGGTTCCGGGGCCGGGGGCGTCGCAGCGGGCAGCACTGGTTCGGGCTCGGGATCGACTTCCGGGGCCTCGGCGACCGGCTCCTCCACCTCAGGCCCAGCGAGCAACTCGGGCTCTGCTACCAGGACTTCGGCAACCGACTCCTCCTCATCGGGCTCCTCCGCGACCACCTCAGGGGCCAATATTGTTCCCTCATGGGCCTCCCCTGGAGCCTCCGCCGCCAACGCCCCTACCGAAGTCGGCACCGGCTCCGAACCGAGCACGGCCACCCGCACCTCCGCGGCCTCGACCGCCTCCTCGCCGACCCAGTCCAGCCCGTACTGCCGCGCGCAGAACCGACCCACCGCGGCCGACTCCACGTCCAACACCCCCGCCACCACGAGCGCGAGGCGTACCGGCCCGGCCGGGAGCGAGCCCAGCACCGTACCGAGGTGGTCCCAGACCGCGTCCGGAACCGGGCGGCCCGGCGTGCCCACGACCAGCACGGGCTGGGCCGGGTCCGGCCGACGCAGCCGGGGGCCCCGCTCCGGGGTAGCGGCCGGGCGCAGCCACAGTCCGGCCGCCACCGCCTCCACCTCCCAGCCGGGGAAGGCCGGGTAGCGCGCCGCCCCGAGCACCGAAGGCGGCGCGGGGAGAGCCGGAAAACGGCCCGCCCCAGGGGCCGCGGGCGGGCCGGGGAGAGCCGGAAGCCGCCCCACTCCGGGCCCCGCGGGCGGGCCGGGGAGAGCCGGGAAACGCCCCGCCCCAGGCCCCACAGCCGGGCCCGGGAAGACCGGGTAGCGCCCCGCGCCGGGCACCGGAGGCGGGCCGGGAAAGGCCGGGAAGCGGCCCGGACCGGGCCCCGCACCCGGGCCGGGGAGAACCGGAAAGCGCTCCGCCCCAGACCCCACACCCGGGCCGGGCCCGACGCGCCAGCCGACGGCGGTGACGGTGCGTTCGCGCGGGCGGGCGGACAACTCGATGAGGTACGGTTCCCAGCCCTCGCCCCCGTCCGGCGCCACGTGGACGTGCCGCACGCCGCACCCGGGCGCCCCCGGCAGGCCCGACCTGGCCACCGGCACGCCGATCGCCGCCCGCACCTCCTGCCCGAGCGAGGCCGCCAGCACGGCGGCCGTCTCGATGAGTTCGAGCGGCGCGGCCCACGGCGCGCTCAGCGCGAGGTACTCCCGATGGGGCGCCTGCTCCTTCAACAGGGTCGCCGCGCTGGCCAGTTGGGCACCGCTGGGCAGTGACCGGGCGGGCGCGCCGACGATCATCAGCAGCCGGTCGCGCGGTGCGAAGGCCCGGTCCAGCACGGCGGGGCGGACCGGTCCCACCGCCGCGTCGGTGATCCAGTACGCCCCGCCGGCCAGCGGGGTGATGGTCGCGTCGGCGGGCCAGCGGCCGCCGAGCGGCTCCGCTCCCCCGCCGGGCCGGCAGCGCCACCACGTCCCGTCCACGGCCGGCAGGGTGCCGTCCGGCTCGACGCTGACCACCGTGTCCGGCGCGACGACGGTCAACCCGCTGCGCCGGGCGAGCAGTTCGGCGGGCCGCCGGCCGTCGGGGCCGACCGCGGCCAGTCCGGAGGCGGCCAGCACCAGCACGTCGGCGTCGCGCCCGCGCGCGGCCCGGGCGAGTTCGTCCAGCGAGGCGAGCAGGACGGGCGCCGCGTCCTCGGCGGCGGCGAGCAGCAGCAGCGCCCCCGGCTGGGCGCGTACGGGCGCCAGCGCCTCGGCCAGTCCGTCGGCCTCCGCGCCGGGCGGTGCGATCACGTAGTGCGCGCCGAGCGCCCGCAGCGTCGAGGCGCCGACCGCCTCCGGGGCCTCCACAGCGCCCATCACTCCTCCTCCGCCGGGCCCGTCGTGGCGCCCCGGGTGGTGCGCCGGGTGGGGGTGTCCGGTGCGCCGGGCTCCGCCCGCAACACATCCGGGACCGCCCTGTTCAGCACGACCGGGTGCGCCCGCACCTGGTCGCGTCGGGACTGCATCCACTTCCTCCCGGGTTCCTCGCGGACGCGCCCGCCGCTTCGCGGACGCACCGCTGCGCGCCCACTACGGTCCTACGGCCCCCGGCACCGGCCCGGTTCAGCGGCCTCCGGACCGGATTGTCGGACCCCTCTGCCACACTGCCCCCGGACGCACGGATTCGAAGGGGGTCCCTCATGACGGCGCTGTGGATTCCCCCGGTGTACGGGGACACCGGGGCCTCGGTCCGGCTGCTGCGCGACTACTTCACCCGGCGGCGGGCGAAGGGCGACCACTACTACACGGGCGCCCACTTCGAGCGGCTCGCCGGCGGCGGTGACCGCCCGGAGACGGCGGACGCCTTCACCGCCGACGACCTGCTCGCGATCACCATGCTGAGCGTCTCGGTCGAGCCGCACGGAGCCGTCGAGCTGCTCACCGACCCCGACGGGCACTGGGGCCGGCTGCTGTCCGCGATCCCCCGCGACGCCCGACTGGAGGACCCGGCCAGTGCCCCGCTGATCGCCCCCGGCGGGCCGGCCGCCGAGCTGTGGGACCGGCTGGCGAACCCCCGCGCCGCGTACCCGGGCAAGCCGGACGGCGTCGGCCCCGTCGTCGCGGGCAAGCTGCTGGCCCGCAAGCGGCCGCACCTGATACCCGTCTACGACATCCGGGTGAAGGCGCTCTTCCGGCGGCCGAAGGTCGACACCACCTTCTGGTCCGCGCTGGCCGACGCCCTGCGCGCGGACGGCGGGGCGTTCCGCGCCCGGTTGGCGGAGCTCCGCACGGAGGCCGGGATCGGCGAGGACATCGGCGTGCTGCGGGTGCTGGACGTCATCGCCTGGATGCACCAGGGCGAGGCCGGGCAGGCGACGGGCTGACCCCGCGTCCCGCCACCGGGCGGACCTCCGCCGAGCGGGTCCGGGACCGACGGCGGCGGGCCCGGGGACCAACGGCGGCGCGCGCGGGGACCGCCTCCGCGTCAGCAGTTCGTCAGCGGAGTGTCGGCAGCCGTCAATAGCCCGTCAATCCGGAGCCCGGTGCCCCCGGACGGCCCGAAGCTGGACGGACCACGCCTGCACGACCCGCAGGTCGCTCCGGAGGTGAGCCACATGTCCGTCCTCGCTGCCTTCCATTCTGACGTCCCCGACGCGCGCCGCCACGGCCACGGCCTGCGCGGCGCCTGCGCGCGGGTGCTGGACCGGCTGGCCGCCAGCCCGCTCGACAGCACCGTGCTCGGTGCCCTGGGCGCGCCCCGGCCGGCCGCCCGTCCGGCCGGTCTGCGCGCCCGCTGGCACCCCGTGCCCCGGCCGGACGGCACCACCGCCCTCGAATCCACCTGGCACCCGGACCGCTGACCCTGCCCTCCCGCGCCCGATAGCCGCCGAGCACGGCCGGACGGCCATTCGGCGCAGCGCTCCCCCGCACGGCACGGCCCCCCTCCCGGGTGCGCGCCTATCGTGGGCGAATGACCGATCGTCGGACCGCCGGGCCTGGTACGGCCCGGGTGGGCCACCTCGTCGCCGCCGCCGCGTTCGCCGTCTGCATGGCGGGCACCACGCTGCCCACCCCGCTCTACGGCCTGTACCAGGAGAAGCTCGGCTTCTCCGAGCTGACGGTGACGGTCGTGTTCGCGGTGTACGCCTTCGGTGTCATCGGCGTCCTGCTGCTGATCGGCAACGTCTCGGACTCCGTCGGGCGCCGGCCCGTGCTGCTCTGCGGGCTGGTCTGCTCGGCCGCCAGCGCCGTGGTCTTCCTGACCGCGGACAGCGTCGCCCTGCTCTGCCTGGGCCGACTGCTGTCCGGGTTCTCGGCGGGCCTGTTCACCGGCACCGGGACGGCGTACGTGCTGGAGCTCGCCCCGCCCGGGCACCAGGCCCGCGCGGGCTTCGTCGCGACCGCCGCCAACATGGGCGGGCTCGGCTGCGGGCCGCTGCTGTCGGGCCTGCTCTCGCAGTACGCCCCGTACCCGCTGGTGCTGCCGTTCGTCGTGCACCTGGGGCTGCTCGCGGTCTCCTTCGCCCTCACCTGGATGCTCCCGGAGACGGTCGCCGGGGCCCGTCCGCTGCGCACGGCCCGGCCCGACCGGCCGGCGCTGCCGCCGGAGGTCCGCCGGGTGTTCGTGCCGGCCGGGATCGCCGCGTTCGCCGGCTTCTCCCTGCTGGGCCTGTTCACCTCGGTCAGTCCCGCCTTCCTCGCCACCGGTCTGGGCGTCCACAACCGCGCGGTGGTCGGCCTGGTCGTCTTCACGGCCTTCCTCGCCTCCACCCTCGGCCAGCTCCTGGTGCCCCGGCTGGGCACCGCCCGGGCGGTGCCGCTGGGCTGCCTGGTGCTGATCGCCGGGATGGCCCTGCTGGCCGCCTCGCTCGCCTGGGAGAGCCTGCCGCCGCTGGTGCTCAGCGCCCTGGCGGGCGGCGCCGGGCAGGGCATGGGCCTGCGCGGGGCGGTGGGCGAGGTGGCCGCGGCCGCTCCTCCCGAGCACCGCGGCGGCGCCCTCTCGGCGCTGTTCGTGGTCGCCTACTTCGGCATCTCGATCCCGGTCATCGGGGTGGGCCTGCTGACCGGGCCGCTCGGCCTGACGCACGCGGGCCTGGTCTTCGCCGCCTGCATGGCGGTGCTCGCCGCCGCCTCCGGCCTCTACCTGCTGCGCCAGGCGCGCGCCGCGGGCTGACCTCGCGAGCCGATCCCGCGCGCCGCCGTACGCGCCCCCCGCACGCCGTCCGCGCGCGCCCGCCGCCGGCCGCCGGTACCCGCTTGCCGCCCAGGCCGGGTACCGATAGACACGAGCCAGACACCCCGCGCACCACCCGGAGGCCTCCGCCATGAGCGTGACGAGTCGGTACCTGGACGCCTGGGAGGGCTTCTGGCGCGACGCGCCCGAGGAACCGGGCGGGGTGATCTGGGACGCGGAACCGGCCCGCAGCGCCGAACGCCACCTCACGCTGCTCCGCCCGCACCTGGCGGACCCCGCGCTGCCCATCGTCGACCTGGGCTGCGGCAACGGCACCCAGACCCGCTTCCTCGCCGAGCGCTTCCCGCTCGCCCTCGGGGTCGACCTGTCCGCCGCCGCGCTGGACCTCGCCCGGCGCTGCGACCCGGCCGGGCGGGCCGAGTTCACCCGGTTGGACGCCACCGACCCCGAGGCCGTCCGGGCGCTCCACCAGCGCCTCGGCGACGCCAACGTGTACGTGCGCGGGGTGATCCACCAGAGCGAGCCGGCCGACCGCCCACGGGTGGTCGAGGCCATTCGCATCCTGCTCGGGGACCGCGGCCGGGCCTTCGTGTTCGAGCTCGCCGAGGCGGCCAAGGGCGTGCTGGGCGAGCTCGTCCACGCCCCGGACGGTCCGCCGCCGAAGCTGCGCCCGGTGTTCTCGCACGGGCTCGCCCCCGCCGAGGTCGCCGACGCGGTCTTCCCGGAGCTGTTCCGCGCGGCCGGCCTCGACGTCCTCGCCACCGGCGAACTGCCGCTGGCCACCACGGAGTCCGCCGCCGACGGCTCCCGGATCGAGCTGCCCGCGCACTGGCTGGTCGCCGGGCCGGGCGGTTCCGCGCCGAACTAGGCCCGGACCGCCGACGCCGCCTGCCCCTGCTCGTCCTCGGGTCGGATGTTCAGGTTGCCGCGCAGGACGTCGGCCGGGTCGTACGCCTTCTCCACGGCCGCGAGCCGGGCGTAGTCCGAGACCGAACGGCTCGTCCACCAGCACAAGTTGCTCGACGTCATCACGGTCGACAACATCATCGGCATGGACTACTTCCGTGACTCCCCGCCACGGGCTGCCGAGAGCACGTGGGGCCTGCGCATCCGGGGACCGGACGTCCTCCAGGTCCGCGACCGCCGCGCCCCGGACGCCTCGGCCCGCTTCGCCCTGGACCACCCCGACCTGGTGGCCACCTTCCAGGCCTGCCTGACCCCCACCGCCCTGGACGACCTCGGCAGTACGGGCCGTGAGGCGGTGTCCGTGCCGGCGTCCGAGGGCCTCGTGCTCGTCACCCGGGGCTGGGCGGTGACGCTCCCGCCCCGCATCCGCCACTGGACCGTGCCCGACACAGGAGTTTGATACATGGGATCCTCCACGGCCGAGGAGTCGTCCATACCCCCGGAGTCCGGCCCGCCCGCGACCCCGCCCGCGACCCCGGCCCCGGCCAAGGCCCCGGAATCCGTACCGCTGCGCCGGCACCGGCCGCTGCTGCTGCTGGTCACGGAGCAGACGACCAGCTCGGTGGGGCGTCAGGTCACCGCGCTGGCGCTACCGCTGCTGGCCATCGCCCACCTGCACGCCGGCCCGCTCGGCGCCTCGGCGCTGATGGCGATGACCTACCTGCCCGGCGTCCTGCTCAGCCCGCTGATCGGCGTGGCCGTCGACCGGGCCCGGCTGCGGCGGATGCTGGTCTCGGTGTCCTGGCTGCAGGTCCCTGCCATCGGCAGCGTGCCGCTCGCCGCCGCGCTGGACGGCCTGACCTGGCCGCACCTGTTCGCCGCGGCCGCCGCCTCCGGGGCGCTGAACTCCGCGCAGGGCGTCGCCCTGCAGTCCTGTCTGCCCCGGGTGGTGCCCCCGGACCGCCTGCTGCCGGCCAACTCCTCGCTCACCGGGGCCCGGACCATCGGCCTGATCGGCGGGCCGGCGCTCGGCGGCATCCTGATCGGCCTGATCGACCCGGCCCCGGCGCTGCTGGTCGAGTGCGCCGCCTACCTCGTCGGCGGGGCCCTGTTCCTCGCGCTGCCGGCCGCGCTGAACCGGTCCGCGCAGGAGGCGGGCAGCGGCGCGCGCTCCCGCCTCGACGCCCTGCGGGAGGGCCTCGCGGTCATCCGGCGCGAGACCCTGCTGCGCCGCCAGGCGCTGGCCGCGGCCGGGCTCAACCTCGGCGGCGGGGCCGGCGGCGGCCTGTTCGTCCTGTACGCCGACCGGGAGCTGCAGCTGTCCCCGTGGCAGCTCGGCACGGTCTACGCCGCGTACGCCGTCGGCATGGGCACCGGCGTGCTGGTCGCGACCTCGGTGACCCGGGCGCTGGGCATGGCCCGGGCCATCCGGCTGTGCGCCGTGGGCGCGGGCGCCGCCCTCTTCCTCATCCCGGCGGCCTCCCTGGGGCTGTCCTTCGCCGTGCTGGTCCTGTACCAGCTGCTGTTCGGACTGATGGCCACCATCTGGTCGATCGCCATGACCACCGGGCGTCAACTCGTCACCCCCGCCCACCTGCTGGGCCGCGTCAACGCCTTCCTCCAGGCCGTGCTGACCGCCACCCTGCCCGTCGGCGCCTTCCTCGGCGGGTGGCTCGCCTCCCGGGTCGGCATCGTGCCGGTGCTGGTCGGCGCGGCGGCCGTCGCCCTCGCGGGCGCGAGCAGCCTCTGGTTCCCGCGCGACATGCTCGCGGAGATCGAGCGGGCGGCGGAGCGGAAGACCGTCCCGGAGACGCCCTGAGGCCCGTCCCGGAGAGGCCCTGACGCCCGCCCCCCGGGGCGCCGGGGCCGTCCGGCTACGCCGTCCCGCCGTCCGTCCGCACCTCGGGGCGTCCAGGCTCGGCCCAGAGGGTGTGGAAGCTGCCCGGGCGGTCGGTGCGGCGGTAGGTGTGGGCGCCGAAGAAGTCGCGCTGCCCCTGGATCAGCGCGGCGGGCAGGTGCGGGCTGCGCAGGGTGTCGTAGGAGGCGAGCGCGGCGGAGAAGGCCGGCACCGGGATGCCGTGCTGGGCCGCGCCGGCCACCACCGTGCGCCAGGCCGCCTGGGCGTCGGAGACCTCGGCCGCGAACTCCTCCTCGGCGAGCAGGCTGACCAGGTCGGGGTTGGCCGCGTGGGCGGCACGGATCCGGTCGAGGAACGCGGCGCGGATGATGCAGCCGCCGCGCCAGATCCTCGCCACCGCCCCCAGGTCGATGTCCCAGCCGTACTCGGCCGCGGCGTCGCGGATCATCGTCCAGCCCTGGTCGTAGGCGATGACCTTGGACGCGTAGAGGGCCTGCTCGACGTCCCGGGTGAAGCGCTCGGCCTCGTGCGGGCGCAACTCCTGCCGGCCGCCCCCGGGCAGCGGCCGGTAGGCCGCCCGCAGCTCGGCCCGGGCGGAGGCGACCCGGGCGAAGGTGGCCTGGGCGATGGCGGTGACCGGGGAGCCGAGGTCGAGGGCGGTCTGGACGGTCCAGCGCCCGGTGCCCTTCTGCTCCGCGGCGTCCTGGACGACGTCGACGAAGGGCTCGCCGGTGGCGGCGTCGGTGTGGGCGAGCACCTCGGCGGTGATCTCGATCAGGTAGGAGTCGAGCCGCCCCTCGTTCCAGCGCCGGAAGGTCTCGGCGATCTCGGCGGGGGCGTACCCGCCGACCTCCCGCAGCAGGTGGTAGGCCTCGGCGATGAGCTGCATGTCGGCGTACTCGATGCCGTTGTGCACCATCTTCACGAAGTGGCCGGCCCCGTCGGTGCCGATGTGGGTGCAGCACGGGTCGCCGTCCACGTGGGCGCTGATCCGCTCCAGCATCGGGCCGAGGACGGCGTAGGACTCGGCGGAGCCGCCGGGCATCACCGAGGGGCCGTGCAGCGCGCCCTCCTCCCCGCCGGAGACGCCGGTCCCGACGAAGTGGATGCCGCGCTCGCGCAGCGCCCGCTCCCGGCGGCGGGTGTCGGCGAAGTGGGCGTTGCCACCGTCGATGAGCATGTCGCCCGCCTCCAGCAGCGGGGCGAACTCCTCGATGACCTCGTCGGTGGCCCGGCCGGCCTTCACCATGATCAGCAGCCGGCGGGGGCGCTCCAGCGCGGCCACCAGCTCCTGCGGCGACCACGCCGGGACGAACGCGCCCTCGTGGCCGAACTCCTCGACCAGGGACTTGGTCCGGCCCTCGCTCCGGTTGTGCACCGCGACCGTGTAGCCGTTGCGGGCGAAGTTCCGCGCCAGGTTGCGGCCCATCACCGCGAGCCCCGTCACGCCGATCTGTGCCGATGCCTCCATGGCGGGTGCTTCCTTCCTCGGGGAGTCCCCCGGCGGGGCTCGCGGGCCTGCGCCGCGGGTTCCCGGGGCGGCCGTGGCCGCCCGCCGACGCGCGCCGCGGACCCAGCCCGGCGCCACGGGCGGTCGGACTACATGCTCACCGGCCGCACCCGCCCGCCGCGCGGGGGACTCCCCCGTTCAGGTGCCCCGACCCGGCGCCCGAACCTTCCGCGACAAGCTCTACCGCACCGCCTCGACCGCTTCCGGCTCGGCCTGCGGCCGGTGCCCGGGCAGCTGCCCGGTCGGCAGGTCCCGGTGGCGGCGGATCGGGGAGCAGTAGAGGAAGAGGGCCGCCGCCGGTACGCCCGCGGTCAGGATCCACAGGGCCGGGCGCAGGCCGAGCCAGGTGCCGAGCGCGCCCCCGAGCAGGGCGCCCAGCGGCATCGTCCCGTAGTTGAGGAACGCGGAGCTCGCCACGAGCCGGCCGAGCACGGCGCTCGGGACGTAGCTCTGGACGAACCCGGACTTGATGACGTTGCCCGCCACGATGCCGATCGCCACCCCGCTGTAGGCGAGGACGATCATCAGCAGGCCCCACCCGGGGCCGGCCAGCGGGATGAGCAGGGCCAGCGCCGGCAGCACCAGCTCGAACACCAGCAGGGCGCGTCCGCTGCCCAGCCTGGCGCTGACCCGGCGCACGACGAACGCCCCCAGCACACCGCCGATTCCGCTGACCATCGCGAGGCTGCCGATCTCGCCGGAGGACAGGCCGACCTCACGGACCAGGAAGACGACCATGAGCGACTGGTACCCGGTCAGGGCGAGGTTGGACGCCGCTCCGAAGAGCGCCAGGCTCCGCAGGAAGGGGTCGCCGAAGAGCAGTCCCAGCCCCTCCCGGATCTCCTTGGCCATGGCGCCGCGCGGCCGTTGGACCCGCTCGGGCGCGGACTCCCGGTGCCGGATGGCGACCAGGCAGAGGGTCGCCATCAGGAAGGTCGTCGTGTTGACGAGCATCCCGTTGGCGGCGCCCGCGAGTTGGATGAGCAGGCCGCCGCAGCCGAGCCCGGCGATCTGCGCCGCGGAGGCGCTGCCCTGGAGCTTGGCGTTGCCCTCGGCCTGGTCCTCCGGTTTCACCAGGTCCGGCAGGTAGGCGGTGTACGCGGTCTGGAAGAACACCGTGGCGGCGCCCGCGAGCAGGGCCACGAGCAGCAGTTGGGTCACCCCCAGCACTCCGGCCCACGCCGCGACCGGAACGCTGGCGAAGAGCGCGAAGCAGATGACGTTGGCCCAGAACATCACCTGCCTGCGCCGCAGCCGGTCCACCCAGACGCCCACCGGAAGGCCGATGACCAGCCACGGCACCCAGGGCGCCGCGCTCAGCAGGCTGACCTCGAAGGTGTCGGCGTGCAGGGTCGACACGGCGATCAGCGGAACGGCGAGGACCGTGACCGACTGGCCGAAGCGCCCCGCCGTCTCGCCTAACCAGAGGAGCCGGAAGTCCCGGTGGCGGCGGAGCAAGCCGCCACGTGTGCCGTTGCCCATTGAACGCTCCGATCTGTCGCGGTAGGAAATCCGAACTGCCCGGAGCCGCCCACTGGTTGCGTCCCCTCCGGCACCCCGCGGCCGACGCCGGCGCGGGGAGCAGGACCGCCGCGCGGCCCGTACGCCGGTCGGCGCACGGGCCGCCGGCCCCGCCGGCTAGGACCGGTCGCGCCCGCCGGCCAGCCAGGCGGCGAGAACGGGGCCGATCTGGGCGAGCTGATCGGGCCTCGTCATTTCACCATGCCGCCCGGTCACCCGGTGCACCTCGATCCGACCGGTGACGTGGGCCCGCCAGTCCTCCGGCCGCACCGGGGGGCGCGGCTCCTCCCGGGTCGCCTCGAAGAACAGCACATCGCCCCTGAACGTACGGGACTTGAAGGAGTCCAGCACCGCGATGTTCGCGAGGAAGACCCTGGCCATCGCCTCCAGCGCGGCGTCGCCGAGCAGAGCGAACGGACCGTCCGCGGCCCGCGCGGACTCCGGGTCGTGGCCGAGCGACTCCAGGAGCGCCCCGACGGCCTCCGCACCGGTCAACTCCCGGGCCGGTTCGGCCGATCCGCCGCCACCCCCGCTCGGGAAGCTGTCCATCAGGGTGAGTGCCTCGACCTCCTCGCCCTCCTCCTGGAGCCGGACGGCGAGTTCGTGCGCCACGACCCCGCCGAACGACCACCCCAGCAGTGCGTACGGGCCCTGCGGCTGGACGGAGCGGATCAGCGCCAGGTAGTCGTCGACCATGGCGTCGAGGACGGCCGGAACGGCCTCGGGGGCCAGCAGGCCGCGGGCCTGGAGACCGTACAGGGCACGGCCGCCGTCGAGGTGGCGGAGCAGGCCCGAGTAGACCCAGCTGACGCCGGCCGCGGGGTGCACGCAGAACAGCGGCCGGGCCGCCGGGCCGCTGCTCCTGCGCAACGGCAGCAGGGTGGCGAACGCACCGTCCCCGTCCCCCGCGTCGTCCAGCCGGCCGGCGAGCGCGGCGACGGTGGGGGCGTCGAAGACGTCCCGGATGCCGATCTCGGCGCCGAGGGCGGTGCGGATCCGGCCGATCAGCCGGGCCGCGAGCAGCGAGTGCCCGCCCAGGAGGAAGAAGTCGTCGTCGATGCCCACCGACGGCACCCCGAGGACCTCGGCGAAGACCGCGCACAGGATCTCCTCCTGTGCCGAGCGTGCGGCCCGTCCGCCGCCTCCCGCACCGGCGACCGGCGCCGGCAGCGCCCGCTGGTCCAGCTTGCCGTGCGAGGTCATCGGCAGGTCCGCCAGCACCACGACCGCCGACGGCAGCATGTGGCGCGGCAGACGGCCCGCGGCGAAGCGCTGCAGCTCCTCCGGGTCGGCCGCCCGGTCGGCGGCCGGCACCACGTAGCCCACCAGGCGCTTCTCCCCCGGCTGGTCCTCGCGCACCACCACGGCGGCCTGCGCCACCGCCTCGTGCGCCATCAGCACCGCGGCGACCTCGCCCGGCTCGATCCGGAAGCCCCGGATCTTCACCTGGTCGTCGGCACGCCCCACGTACTCCAGGGCGCCGTCGGCGCGCCACCGCACGAGGTCGCCGGTGCGGTACATCCGCTCGCCCGCCGCACCGAACGGATCCGCCACGAAGCGCTCGGCCGTCAGGCCCGGCCGGCCCAGGTAGCCGCGGGCCAGGCTCTCCCCGGCGATGTACAGCTCGCCGGGAACGCCCGGCGGGACCACCCGCAGGCGGTCGTCCAGGACGTAGAGCCGGGTGTTGCGGATCGGCCGGCCGATGACCGGCCGCTCGTACTCGCCGATCACGGCGTTCGTGCTGTACACGGTGCACTCGGTGGGACCGTACTGGTTGTTGGCGGTGACCCCGGCCCGCCGCAGAACATCCCAGAGCGCCTCGTCGACGGCCTCACCGCCGACGTCCACGATCCGCGGGCGGGAGGCGCGCTGCTCGGAGAGCATCCCCAGCTCGACCAGCTGCCGGCAGTAGGTCGGGGTCGTCTCCAGGTAGTCGATCCGCTCGCCGTCGATGTAGTCGACCAGGAGCTCCGGCGTCCGGCGCGTCTCGTCGTCCACCAGGTGCAGCTCGTGGCCGTCCAGCAGCCAGAAGAGCAGCAGCCAACTGGCGTCGAAGGTCGTCGCCCCGATCATGGCGGCCCGCAGGGGACGGCCGGCCGAGGCGATGTCGGCCCGGTAGACGTCCTCCCGGTGGCTGTGGACCAGGTTGGCGAGGGAGCGGTGCTCGACGAGCACGCCCTTCGGCGTCCCCGTCGACCCGGAGGTGAAGATGGCGTACGCGGCGTGCCCGGGACGCAGGGGCGCGAGCCGGTCGGCGTCCGACACGTCGGCGTCGGAGCGGCGGGCCAGCTCGGCGCCCAGCGACGGCTCCGCCGGGTCCAGCAGGTGCGGCACCCGGCCGGCCAGACCGGCGAACCGCTCGGCGGTGTCCCCGCCGGTGATCACCAGGCCGGGCCGGCAGTTGTCGAGCATGTACCCGACCCGCTCGACCGGGTACTCCGGGTCGACCGGGACGTAGCAGGCCCCGGCCTTCAGGATCGCCAGCAGCGAGACGACCAGGTCCGTGCCCCGCGGGAGCAGGACGGCCACGGACTGCTCCGGCCCCACCCCGCGGTCGATCAGCAGCCGCGCCAGGCGGTTCGCCCGAGCGTTGAGCTGACGGAACGTCAGAACCTCGCCCTGGAAGACGAGCGCGGTCGCGTCCGGCGTCCGCCGGGCGTGCCCCTCGAAGACCTCCGGGACCAGCCCGGTGTCCGCCGGGACGCGCGTGGTGTCGTTCCACTCGACGAGGATCTGCCGGCGCTCGGCCGGGCTCAGGATGTCGACCGCCTCGATCGACTGGTCCGGGTCCGCGACCAGGGCGGTCAGCAGCCGGAGCAGGCGGTCCGCCAGCAGGGCCATGGTGTCGCGGTCGAAGAGCTCGGTGGCGTAGTGGAGAACGGCGAGGATGCCGGAGGGGGCGCCGGCGGCGTCGCGGTTCTCGACGCAGGTGAGGTTGAGGTCGAACTTGACGGGCGGCATCCCGAAGGACTCCGGCTGGGCGGTGAGGCCCGGGAGTCGGAGGGTGCCCTCGTCGTTGTTCTGCAGGACCAGCATCACCTGGAACAGCGGATGCACGGAACCGGAGCGAACGGGGTTCAGCTCCTCGACCAGCCGCTCGAACGGCAGGTCCTGGTGGGTGAACGCCGCCAGGTCGGTGTCCCGGACCCGACCCAGCAGGTCGCCGAAGCTGGGGGCGTCCGAGAGGTCCGTCCGCAGGACCAGGGTGTTGACGAAGAACCCGACCAGGTCGTCCAGCGCCTGGTCCGAACGTCCGGCGACGACGGTGCCGATGGGGATGTCCGTGCCGGCTCCGAGGCGGGACAGCAGGGCCGCCAGGGCCGCGTGCAGGACCATGAAGAGCGTCACGCCGTGCCGGCGCGCCACCGCGTCCAGTTCGGCGTGCAGCTCGGGGCCGACGTGGAACTGCAGCAGGTCGCCCTCGTGCGAGGCGGTGGCGGGGCGGGGCCGGTCGAAGGGCAGGGCCATCTCCTGCGGCGAACCCCTCAGCGCCTCGGACCAGTAGGCGAGTTGCTGGTCCATGGTGTCGCCGAGCTGGTTGTGCTGCCAGAGGGTGTAGTCCGCGTACTGGACGGCCAGCGGCTCCCAGTCGGGGACGAGGCCGGCCAGGCGGGACCGGTAGGCCGAGGCGATGCCCGACCAGAGCGGGCCCGAGGACCACCCGTCGCTCGCGATGTGGTGCAGGGTCAGGACCAGGACGGACTCGGTCGCGCCGAGGGTGAACAGGGCCACCCGCAGAGGGAGTTCGGCGGAGAGGTCGAAGGTGGTGAAGGCCTCGGCCTCGATCCGCCCTGCGGCCTCGTCGGCCGTGCACGGCTCGACCCTGAAGGGCACCTGGACGTCCTCGGCGGGCAGGACCAGCTGGCGGGGCTGGCCGTCGACCGCCGGGTAGACCGTCCGCAGGGCCTCGTGGCGGCCGACCACGTCGCCGATCGCCCCGCGCAGGGCCTCCACGTCCACCGCGCCCTGCAGGCGGAACGCGAACGGGCTGTTGTAGGTGGCGGAAGCGCCTTCGAGCTGGTCGAGGAACCACAGCCGCTGCTGGGCGAACGACAGCGGCAGCACCTCCGGCCGCTCACCCGCCACCAGCGCCGGACGGGCCGGACGGCCCTCCTTCAGCTTCTCCATCACCCCGACGACGGTCGGGTTGCGGAAGAGGTCGCGGATGCCCAGCTCGGCGTTCAACGTGGTACGAATCCGGCTGATCAGGCGCGTCGCCAGGAGCGAATGGCCGCCCAGAGCGAAGAAGTTGTCGTCGATACCCACCGACGGTACGCCGAGGACCTCGGCGAAAAACGCGCACAGGATCTCCTCCTGCGCCGTCCTCGGACCACGATGCCCCTGCACCTCCACAGCCTCGACCGCGCCGGCCCGGGCCCGCTCCGCCCGGCTGAGGAAGTACCGCTCCTGCTCGGGAGAGTCGAACACCTCCCAGCCGGACACCGGAACCTCCGGATCCCCGACGGCCACCCCGAGCAGCCGGATCAGGCGGTCCGCCAGCAGGGTCATGGTGTCGCGGTCGAAGAGGTCGGTGGCGTAGTGGAGAACAGCGAGGATGCCGGAGGGCGCGTTGGCGGCGTCGCGGTTCTCGACGCAGGTGAGGTTGAGGTCGAACTTGGCGGGTGGCGTCCCGAAGGACTCGGGCTGGGCGGTGAGGCCCGGGAGTTGGAGGGTGCCCTCGTCGTTGTTCTGCAGGACCAGGAGCACCTGGAACAGCGGGTGCCGGCCCAGCGAACGCACCGGGTTCAGCTCCTCCACCAGGCGCTCGAACGGCAGGTCCTGGTGGGTGAACGCCGCCAGGTCGGCGTCCCGGACCCGGTCCAGCAGTTCGCCGAAGGTCGGCTCCGCCGAGACGTCGGTCCGCAGGACCAGGGTGTTCACGAAGAACCCGACCAGGTCGTCCAGGGCCTCGTCCGAACGCCCGGCCACCACCGTGCCGATGGGGATGTCCGTGCCGGCGCCGAGGCGCGACAGCAGAGCCGCCAGAGCCGCGTGCAGGACCATGAACAGCGTCACGCCGTGCCGACGCGCCAAGGCGTCCAGTTCGGCGTGCAGGCCGGGGTCGACGTGGAACTCCAGCAGCTCACCCTCATGCGAGGCGGTGGCGGGGCGGGGCCGATCGAAAGGCAGAGCGACCTCCTGCGGCGCATCCCTCAGCGCTTCGGACCAGTAGGCGAGTTGCTGGTCCATGGTCGCGCCGAGCTCGTTGTGCTGCCAGAGCGTGTAGTCCGCGTACTGGACGGCCAGCGGCTCCCACTGCGGGACGAGGCCGGCTAGGCGGGCCCGGTAGGCCGAGGCGATGCCCGACCAGAGCGGGCCCGAGGACCACCCGTCACTGGCGATGTGGTGGAGGGTCAGGACGAGGACGGATTCCCCTTCAGTGGCAGTGAACAGCACTACCCGCAAGGGAAGTTCGGTCGAGAGCTTGAAAGTGGCGAAGGCCTCGGCTTCGATCCGCTCGGCCAGCTCGTCGGCCGTGCACGGCTCGACCCTGAACGGCACCTGGACGTCCTGGGCGGGCAGGACCAGCTGGCGGGGCTGGCCGTCTATCGCGGGGTAGATCGTCCGCAGGGCCTCGTGGCGGCCGACCACGTCGCCGATCGCCCCGCGCAGGGCCTGGACGTTCACCGAACCGTGCAGGCGGAACGCGAACGGACTGTTGTAGGTGGCGGAGGCGCCTTCGAGCTGGTCGAGGAACCACAGCCGCTGCTGGGCGAACGACAGCGGCAGCACCTCCGGGCGCTCACCCGCCACCAGCGCCGGACGCGCCGGACGGCCCTCCTTCAGCTTCTCCATCACCCCGACGACGGTCGGGTTCCGGAAGAGGTCGCGAATGCCGAGCTCAGCATTGAGGGTCGTGCGGATCCGGCTGATCAGTCGGGTCGCGAGAAGCGAATGCCCGCCCAGAGCGAAGAAGTTGTCATCGATACCCACCGACGGAACCCCGAGGACCTCGGCGAAGAACGCGCACAGGATCTCCTCCTGCGCCGTCCTCGGACCACGATGCCCCTGCACCTCCACAGCCTCGACCGCGCCGGCCCGCGCACGCTCCGCCCGACTGAGGAAGTACCGCTCCTGCTCAGGCGAGTCGAACACCTCCCAGCCGGACACCGGAACCTCCGGATCACCGACCGCCACCCCGAGCAAGCGCACCAACCGCTCCGCCACCAGACCCGCGGTCCCCTGGTCGAACAGATCGGTCGCGTACTGCAGAACGGCAGTGATACCGGCAGGCGCGTTGGCGGCGTCACGGTTCTCGACGCAGGTGAGGTTGAGGTCGAACTTGGCGGGTGGGGTCCCGAAGGACTCGGACTGAGCGGTGAGGCCCGGGAGTTGGAGCGTGCCCTCGTCGTTGTTCTGCAGAACGAGCATCACCTGGAACAGCGGGTGCCGGCCCAGCGAACGCACCGGGTTCAGCTCCTCCACCAGCCGCTCGAACGGCAGGTCCTGGTGCGTGAACGCCGCCAGGTCCGCATCCCGGACCCGGCCCAACAGCTCACCGAAGGTCGGCTCACCCGACACATCCGTCCGCAGGACCAGGGTGTTCACGAAGAACCCGACCAGGTCGTCCAAGGCCTCATCCGAACGCCCGGCCACCACCGTGCCGATCGGGAGGTCCGTCCCCGCGCCGAGGCGCGACAGCAGAGCCGCCAGAGCCGCGTGCAGGACCATGAACAGCGTCACGCCGTGCCGACGCGCCAACGCGTCCAACTCCGCGTGCAGCTCGGGGCCGACATGGAACTCCAGCAGCTCGCCCTCGTGCGACGCGGCTGCAGGACGGGATCGGTCGAAGGGCAGGGCCATCTCCTGCGGCAGCTCTCCCAGCGCGTTACGCCAGTACTTCAACTGCTCGTCTAGGATCTCGCCCAGCTGGTTGTGCTGCCAGAGCGTGTAGTCCGCGTACTGAACGGCCAGCGGCTCCCACTGCGGGACCAGGCCGGCCAGACGGGACCGGTAGGCCGAGGCAATACCCGACCAGAGCGGGCCCGAGGACCAGCCGTCACTGGCGATGTGGTGCAGGGTCAGGACGAGGACGGACTCGGTCGTGCCGAGGGTGAACAGGGCTACCCGCAACGGAAGTTCAGCGGAGAGGCCGAAGGTGGTGAAGGCCTCGGCCTCGATCCGCTCGGCCAGCTCCTCGGCCGTGCACGGCTCGACCCTGAACGGCACCTGGACGTCCTGGGCGGGCAGCACCAGCTGGCGGGGCTGGCCGTCGACCGCCGGGTAGATCGTCCGCAGGGCCTCGTGCCGGCCGACCACGTCACCGATCGCCCCGCGCAGGGCCTCGACGTCCACCGCGCCGTGCAGGCGGAACGCGAACGGGCTGTTGTAGGTGGCAGAGGCGCCTTCCAGCTGATCGAGGAACCACAGCCGCTGCTGGGCGAACGACAGCGGCAACACCTCCGGCCGCTCACCCGCCACCAACGCCGGACGCGCCGGGCGACCTTCCTTCAGCTTCTCCATCACCCCGACGACGGTCGGGTTACGGAACAGGTCGCGAATGCCGAGCTCAGCATTGAGGGTCGTGCGGATCCGGCTGATCAGGCGCGTCGCGAGAAGCGAATGGCCGCCCAGGGCGAAGAAGTTGTCGTCGATACCCACCGACGGTACGCCGAGGACCTCGGCGAAGAACGCACAGAGGATCTCCTCCTGGGCCGTCCTCGGACCACGATGCCCCTGCACCTCCACAGCCTCAACCGCGCCGGCCCGGGCCCGCTCCGCCCGGCTGAGGAAGTACCGCTCCTGCTCAGGCGAGTCGAACACCTCCCAGCCGGACACCGGAACCTCCGGATCCCCGACCGCCACCCCGAGCAACCGCACCAACCGCTCCGCCACCAGACCCGCGGTCTCCTGGTCGAACAGATCGGTCGCGTACTGCAGGACCACCGTGATACCGGCAGGCGCATTGGCGGCGTCACGGTTCTCGACGCACGTCAGGTTGAGGTCGAACTTGGCAGGCGGCGTCCCGAACGACTCCGTACTCACCACGACATCCGGGAGCTGGAGCGTGCCCTCGTCGTTGTTCTGCAGAACGAGCATCACCTGGAACAGCGGGTGCCGGCCCAGCGAACGCACCGGGTTCAACTCCTCCACCAGCCGCTCGAACGGCAGGTCCTGGTGCGTGAACGCCGCCAGGTCCGCATCCCGGACCCGGCCCAGCAACTCACCGAAGGTCGGCTCGCCCGACACATCCGTCCGCAGCACCAGCGTGTTCACGAAGAACCCGACCAGATCGTCCAAGGCCTCGTCCGAACGCCCGGCCACCACCGTGCCGATCGGGAGGTCCGTCCCCGCACCCATCCGCGACAGCAGAGCCGCCAAGCCCGCGTGCAGGACCATGAACAGCGTCACACCATGCCGACGCGCCAACCCCTCCAACTCCGCGTGCAGCTCGGGGCCGACATGGAACTCCAACAGCTCACCCTCATGCGACGCGGCGGCAGGACGGGGCCGGTCGAAAGGCAGGGCCACCTCCTGCGGCGCGTCCCTCAACGCCTCGGACCAGTAGGCGAGTTGCTGGTCGAGAGCCTCCCCGAGCTGGTTGTGCTGCCAGAGGGTGTAGTCCGCGTACTGGACGGCCAGCGGCTCCCACTCCGGGGCGGCTCCGGCCAGCCGGGCCCGGTAGGCCGACGTGACCCCCTGCCAGAGCGGACCGGAGGACCAACCGTCGCTGGCGATGTGGTGCAGGGTCAGCACCAGGACCGACTCGTCCTCGCCAAGCGCGAACAGCACGACCCGCAAGGGAAGTTCGACGGAGAGGTCGAAGACGGCGAAGGCCTCGGCCTCGATCCGCCCCGCCACCTCCGAAGCCGCGCACGGCTCGACCCTGAACGGCACCTCGACCTCACCGGCCGGCAGCACCAGCTGACGGGGCTGGCCATCGACCGCCGGATAGACCGTCCGCAGCGCCTCATGCCGCCCGACCACATCGCCGATCGCCCCACGCAGCGCCTCCACGTCCACCGATCCGTGCAGCCGGAACGCGAACGGGCTGTTGTACGTGGCGGAAGCACCTTCGAGCTGGTCCAGGAACCACAGCCGCTGCTGGGCGAACGACAGCGGCAGCACCTCCGGACGCTCACCCGCCACCAACGCCGGACGCGCCGGGCGGCCGTCCTTGAGCTTCTCGGCGACGCCGACGACCGTGGAGGCGTCGAACAGGTCGCGGATGCCGAGTTCGGCGCCGAAGGTGCCGCGGATGCGGCTGATCAGCCGGGCCGCGAGGAGCGAATGGCCGCCCAGGGCGAAGAAGTCGTCGTCGATCCCCACCGACGGCAGGCCCAGCACCTCCGCGAACACCACGCACAGGATCTCCTCCTGCGCGGAACGCGGCGCCCGACCGCTCGGCTCGACAGCGACGGCGGCAGGCGCGGGCAGCGCGCGCTGGTCCAGCTTGCCGTTCGGCGTGATCGGCAGCGCCTCCAGCACCACCACCACCGACGGCACCATGTGACGCGGAAGCCGCCCCACGGCGAAACGCCGCAGCTCGTCGGGATCGATCTCCCGGCCCGCGACCGGCACCACGTAGCCGACCAGGCGCTTGTCGCCCGGCCGGTCTTCCCGTGCCACGACCGCGGCCTGCGCCACCGCCTCGTGCCCCAGCAGCACCGCCGCGACCTCACCCGGCTCGACCCGGAAGCCCCGGATCTTCACCTG
>NZ_JBSFJC010000014.1:0-92667 GCF_053597855.1 Kitasatospora sp. NPDC001225 | reverse complement strand
CACGCTGTTGAGTTCTCAAGGAACGGACGCTTCCTTCGGACCGCCTTCCAGCGGACCCTCCGGGCTTCGTTCTTTCGTGTTTCCAGCTTATCAGATGTTTTCCGCTCCGTTTCCGGGGCTTCGTTCATCCAACTCGCCGGTGTCTTCCGGGGTTTGACGCCCTGTCCGACGTTTCAAACTCTAGCCGATCCCCGCTCCGAAAAGCGAATCCGACCGCAACCCAATAAACATGCACACCGAATGCGCACCAGGCCGCGACGCGAAAACGACGAAGCGACCCGGCCTGAACCGGGAAGTGGTGTTTCAGAGGATTGGCCACCCCGGGACCGTCCGCGCGGCTGCGTGTCCGGTGCTCCCTGTCAGGCGACTAGGAGACACTACTCCCACTCCGGGCCCAAGCCAAATGCCCCTGGTCCCGCCGTGGGCCCCGGCCCGCCGGCCCGGCCCCCGGACCCCGTTAAACGGCGGCGTTCATCGTTTGTCTACCGCCTTCCGCCAAGGTCGTGCCACACCGCGCCCCGAGGACCTGGCGGGCGCGAACGCACGAGAGAACCACGAGGCACGGGTACATGAAGACGACGAAGACCCTCCGGCAGATCGCCCTGGCCACCGCCACCACCGCGCTCGCCCTGGCCGGGACCGTGGCGTCGACCGGTACCGCGGAGGCCGCGATCGAGCGGGCCGTCGACCACGTCTCCATCTGGGACGACGAGCCGCTCTACCAGGGCTGGTACATCGAGTCCGGCTCCACCCGGATGATCATGCAGCCCGACGGCAACTTCGTCGTCTACCAGTACGGGACCCAGGTCAAGATGGCCAGCGGCACCGTCGGCTGCGGCTACAAGGCCGTCATGCAGGTCGACGGCAACTTCGTCGTCTACTCCGCCAACGGCACCGCCTGCTGGTCGTCCGGCACCTACGGCCACCCGCACGCCAAGCTGACCGTCACCGCCAGCGGCACCTCCGGCGTCTACTGGGGCGGCAACGACATCCCGCGCATCCCCCACTCCTCCAACCCCGGCCCCGTCCCCGGCGCAGTCCTCTTCTCCTCCGACCTCTACTGAACCGGCCCCGGTCACCGAGAAGGCCGGGGTCACCGGGAGAGCCGGCGTTACTGGGCCCGCCCCGGCCCGTCGGCCCGCAGGGCGAGCCACCGCACCAGGTCGGCCACCGACCACTGCGGCCGGGAGGCGAGCCGCTCCGCCGCCGTGCGCAGCAGGACCGGCAGGTGGCCGCAGAGCGCGGCCACCTCGGCCACCGCCTCCGGCTCCCGCCGGACCCGGTCCGCGCCGGCGATCCGGGCCAGCAGTTCGTAGGCGTCGTGCGGCTCCAGCGGTCCCACCGCGAGCCGTACGGCGCCGTCGGGCAGGGTGCCCGGTTCGGCGCCGGCCACCACCGCCGCGCAGCCGGGCACCGACGGCAGCAGCACGCCCGGCTCGGCCACCCCGTCCAGCAGGACCAGCACCCGGCGCCCGGCGAGCAGCCCGCGGTAGCGCGCGCCGAGCTCCTCGACGTCCGCGCCCGCCGCCGGCCGGTCCCCCAGCGCCCGCAGGAAGCCGGCGAGCACCACACCGGCCTCGCCGCCGCCCGCGTACAGCCGACCGTCCGGGAAGGCGTCCTGGACGGTGTGCGCCACGTGCACCGCCAGCGCCGACGCGCCGCAGCCCGCCGGACCGGACAGCCCCAGGACCGGCGCCCCGGCCGCCCGCAGCACCCGCTCCGCCTCCCGCACCTGCGCCGCCCGCCCGACCAGGTCCGGGATGTCCGGCGGCAGCTGGCTCGGCCTCGGCAGCCGCCGCAGCAGCACCGGGGCCTCGCCGCGCCGGATCTGCCCGGCCAGTTCGACCAGTGCCGGGGCGGGTTCGAGACCGAGCTCCCCGTCCAGCCGCTCACGCAGCGCCTCGTACCCCGCCAGCGCCTCCGCCGTCCGGCCGCAGCGGTGCAGCGCCAGCAGGTGCAGCCGGTGCACCTCCTCGTCCTGGGGGTGCGAGGCGGCCAGCCCGGCCAGCGGCTCCAGCGCCTCGGCGTGCCGGCCGAGCGAGAGGTCCAGGTCGAGCAGGGTCTTCACCGCCGCGAACCGCCCGGCCGCCAGCCGTTCCCGGACCCGCTCGGCGAACGCCCCGGGCACCCCGTCCAGCGCCCGGTGCCCCTCCCAGGCGCCCAGCGCCCGCGCCAGCGACTCGCGCGCCCGCAGCGGATCCTGGTGACGCAGCGCGACGGCCTCCGCCACCTCGGCCTCGTAACGGAAGAGGTCCACCGCCGTGCGCGGCGCCTCCAGCCGGTAGCCGCCCGCCGCCCCGACCAGCAGCCCGGGCTCGCCCAGGGCCCGCCGCAGACGGTGGACGTGGGTGCCGATCTGCCCGACCGGATCCTTCGGCCAGCGGGTTTCGTCCGCCCCCCACAGGTCCTCGACCAGCCGATCCGTGGACACCAGCTGCCCCGGCGGGACCAGCAGGGCCGCGAGCACGGCCCGCTGCTGCGGTCGGCCGAGGTCGAGCTCACGACCGTCGTGCCGGGCCCGCAGCGGCCCCAGCAGGCTGAAAACGAGCCCCACGGCCCACCCCTCGAAGCCCTCGATCCGGTGCACAACCTGTGCACGATCCGGTGCACAATCTGTGACAGAGCATAGGCCGCCGGGGTATGGGGGCCCACCGTCCGGACGGAACTGGCGGGATCCCGGCGCAGGACGACTTTCGGGGACGGGTAGATGGGTGACATGGGGGGTTCCGGGCTGCGGTTCGGACTGCTGGGACCGCTGCGGGCCTGGTACGGGGAGCTGGAACTGGAGTTGGGCCGGCCGCAGCAGCGGGCCGTGCTCGCCGTGCTGCTGGCCGCCGCCGGGCGCACGGTGTCGGTCCCGGTGCTGGTCGAGGGGGTGTGGGGCGGGGCCGCGCCGGCCGACCCGCGCAAGGCCGTCCAGCTCGCCGTCTCCCGGCTGCGCACCGCGTTCCGGCCGTACGCCGGGGACGACCCGGACCGGATGCCGCTGGTGCGCGTCGGCGACGGCTACGCGTTCAGGGCGCCCGGCAGCGAGGTGGACGCCGCCGCCTGGGAGGCGCTGCTGGCCGAGGCCGAGCGGCTGCGCGAGGCGGGCGCCCCGCCGCGGGAGGTGCGGGAGGTGCTGCGCCGCGCCCACCGGCTCTGGGTCGGCGAGGCGCTGGCCGGACTGCCCGGGCCGCACGCCGAGGCCGTCCGCACCCGCCTCACCGAACAGCGGGTCTCGGCCAAGGAGACGGAACTGGAGCTGGACGCCGACCTCGGCGACCGCACCGACCTCACCGCGGCGATCGCCGCCCTCGCCCTGGAGCACCCCGGCCGCCCCCGGCTCACCACCGTCCTGATGCGCGCCCTCTACCAGGCCGGGCGCAAGGCCGAGGCGCTCGCCGTGTACGAGGACGCCCGCGCCTCGCTCCCGCCCGGCGAGGACGCCCCCGCCGAGCTCCAGCTGCGGATCCTGCGCGAGGACGCCGCCCTGCTGCCCGCCGGCGCCGCCCAGGCCGGGCCCGCCGCCGACGCCCCCGGCGCCGCCGACACCTGGCGGGCGCCCGACCAGCTGCCGTCCGGCCTGCCCGACTTCACCGGCCGCACCGAGGAGGTCGAGGCCCTCACCGACCGCCTCGCCGGCGCCGGCGGACGGGCCGTCGTGGTCTCCGCCCTGGACGGCATGGGCGGCGTCGGCAAGACCACCCTCGCCGTGCACGTGGCCCGCCGGACCCGCGACCGCTTCCCCGACGGGCAGCTCTTCGCCGACCTGCGCGGCGCCGACCGCACCCCGCCCGACCCCGGCACGGTGCTCGCCGGCTTCCTGCGGGACCTCGGCGTCGCCCCCGGCGAGATCCCCCCGGACACCGGGGAGCGCAGCGCGCTCTACCGCTCGGCCCTGGCCGGGCGGCGCGTCCTGGTCGTCCTCGACAACGCGGCCACCCCCGGCCACGTCGAACCCCTGCTGCCCGGCTCGCCCGGCTGCGCCGTCCTCGTCACCAGCCGCCACCGGCTGACCGGCCTCGCCGGAGCCCACCAGCTGCGCCTGGACACCCTGCCGCCAGGGCAGGCGCTGGAACTGCTCACCCGGATCGTCGGCGCCGAACGCGTCGCCGCCGAGCCCGGGGCCGCCGAGGAGGTCGTCCGGGCCTGCGGGCTGCTGCCGCTCGCCGTCCGCATCGTCGCCTCCCGGCTCGCCGCCGACCCCGCGCTCACCCTGGCCACCCTCGCCGAGGGCCTGCGCCGGGAGCACCGGCTGGCCGAACTCAGCGACGGCGAACGGACGGTGGAGGCCAGCTTCGCGCTCTCCTACCACCGCCTCGACGTCGAACTGGCCCGCGCCTTCCGGCTGCTCGCCCTGCCCGACGCCCCCGACATCCCGCTGCCCTGCGCCGCCGTCCTGCTCGACCGCACCGAGGCCGAGACCGACGAACTCCTCGAAACCCTCGTCGACCTCAACCTCCTGCAGTCCCCCCGCTTCGGCCGGTACGGCTACCACGACCTGGTCCGCGCCTACGCCCGCGGCCGGCTCGCCGCCGAGGACGGCCCCGCCGAACGCACCGCGGCCACCGGACGGCTGCTCGACTTCTGCCTCGCCACCGCCCGCAACGCCGACGTCGCCGCCCGCAAGCCCGACCCGGTCGAGCTCAGCCTGCTCGACGTGCCGGTGCCCCACCCCGGCCGGCCCGTCGCCGACGGCACGGAGGCCGTGCGCTGGATGCGCGAGCAGGCCGAGGTGCACGCCGCCGTCATCGCCCTGAGCTGCGCCGACCCGGCCCTGCCGCTCGACCGCGCCGTCGAACTCGCCGACCGGATGGGCGCGGTGCTCGCCGAACGCACCCAGACCACCGTCATCGCCGACCTCGCCGAACGCCTGGCCGGCGAGGCCGAGGCACGCGGCGACCACGGCCCGCTCGCCCTCGCCCGGTACGTGCGCGGCAGCATGCTCTGGCACGTCAACCGCTACGCCGAGTCCGTGGAGGAGATCCGCCGGGCCGTCGAGGTCTGCACCACCACCGGCACCGACCGGGTGCTCGCCAAGGCCCTGCTCACCCTCGGCGGCAACGCCCGCGTGCACGGCCGCTACGCCGAGGCCGCCGAACACGCCGGCCGGGCCGCCGGGCTGTTCCACCGCCTGGGGGCCGGGCGCTCCGAGGGCAGCGCGCTCGGCGAGTTCGCCTTCAGCTGCGCCCAGACCGGCCGGCTCGACGAGGCCCGGGAGGCCGCCGAGCGCAGCGCCCGCCTGATGCGCGACTCGGGGCCGGTCTCCGCCGCGATCGGCCGCTACTACCTCGCCCGGGTGCTGCGGCTGTGCGGCGACCCGGAGGCGGCGCTCGACCACGCCGTCGGCGCCCGCGACGAGTTCACCGCCCTCCAGGTCACCGTCTTCGCCGCCGCGTCCGGCGACCTCGCCGCCCGCGTCCACGCCGAGGCCGGCCGCTGGCTGCTCGCCGTCGACGCGGCCGAGGCCGTCCTCCCGCTCGCCCGGCGCACCAGCCCCGCCCTGGAGGGCGCCCTGCTGCGCACCCTCGGCACCGCGCTCACCGGCCTCGGCCGCCCGAGCCAGGCCCGGGCCTGTCTGACGGACTCCCTGGAGGTGTACGAGCGGCTGGGGCTCACCGAGGAATCGGCGCAGGTCAGGGCCCTTCTGGCGCGGTAGACACGGCATCAACGGCGGCACCGGTCACGCGTGTTGACCGGCCGTCTACCGCCGTGCAGGAACGTCTCTCCCGTCAGGCCCCGGGCCGCAGCGGTTGCGGCCCGGGGCGACACCACAGACGAGAGGCGCCACCATGCCCACGCTCCCGCAGCACGGCCAGACCTGGACGATCAAGTCCGCCAACGGAACCGTCGCCGACGTCCGTTCCAGCCAGACCGCCGCCGGCACCGCCGTCCAGTCCTGGGGCTCCAACGGCACCACCGCCCAGGGCTGGACCTTCTGGGCCAAGGAGAACGGCAGCTTCCTCCTGGAGACCCAGCTCACCACCGGCAAGCACGTCGGCGGCCAGGCCATGGTCATGGACTTCAACTACTCCACCGGCCAGGCCTGGCTGTACAACGAGCACAACCAGCCCAACCAGCACTGGTGCTTCGAGCCCCTCGACAACGACTGGGTCCGCGTCCGCACCACCCGCACCAACGAGGGCATGCTCTACCTCACCGCGGCCGCCCCCGGCTCGCCGCTCACCCTCTCCAGGCAGGACGACGGCAACCCGGCGCAGCGCTGGCAGCTCGTCCCGGCCGGGGGCATCAGCAGCGGCGGCGGCCAGCAGCAGCCCCAGCCCCAGCCCCAGCCGCAGCCCCAGCCCGGCGGTGGCGGCGGTGACTTCCGCTCCGAGATGCTGAACGCCGTCAACGCCGAGCGCGGCCGGGTCGGCGCCCCGCCGGTGCGCCTGGACGACCGCCTCAGCGCGGCCGCCCAGCGCCACGCCAACGACATGGCCTCGCACGACCTCACCCAGCACAACGGCACCGACGGCAGCTCCCCCTGGGACCGCATCGCGGCCGCCGGCTTCGTCTCCCGCTCCTCCGCCGAGAACGTCACCCCGAGCAACAGCGTGCCGGAGGCGATGCAGATGTGGATGAACAGCCCGGGCCACCGGGTGAACATCCTCAACCCCGACTACAACTACATCGGCATCGGCTACGCGCCCCGCCAGCGCGGCAACTGGGGCCGCTACGTGCAGACCTTCGGCAAGGCCTGAGACCCCGACCGGCACCCTTCCAAGAACAAGGAGTCCACACCCATGTCCTCGAACGCGGCGGACCTGATCCGCATCGCCCGAGACGAGGTCGGCTACCACGAGGGTCGCAGCGGCGGGCACTGGAACAACATCCAGAAGTTCTCCCCCGCCGTCGCCGGCCTGGAGTGGTCCCAGGGCGAGGCCTGGTGCGCCACCTTCGTCTCCTGGTGCGCCGAGCAGTCCGGCAACGCCGGGCGCTTCCCGGTGACCGCCTCCTGCGCGGAGGGCGTCGCCTGGTTCAAGGAGCGCGACCGCTTCACCGAGTACCCGGTGATCGGCGGCCAGGTCTTCTTCGGGCCCGGCGGCGGCAGCCACACCGGCATCTGCATCGCCTACACCAGCTCCACCATCACCACCGTCGAGGGCAACACCAACGACGGCGGCAGCGCCGAGGGCGACGGCGTCTACCTCAAGACCCGTGAGCGCCGCTCGGACTGGGTCTACGGCTACGGCATCCCGGACTTCGCCGAGGGCGCGGTCCTCGCCGACCCGGAGTGGAAGGACCGGCCCGGGGCGCTCTACTTCGGGCAGGAGGCCTCCGCGGAGGACAGCCCCGACGGCGGGGCCCCGTCCGGCGGCGGCGCTCCGGCGAGCGGCGGCGGCGACGGCGGCGACGGCTACGAGCCCTTCCCCGGCGCCGACTTCTTCCACGACGGCCAGAACAGCGACGTCATCACCCGGATGGGCGAGCGCCTCGTCGCCGAGGGCTGCTCCGCCTACGCCGAGGGCCCCGGCCCCGAGTGGTCCGACGCGGACCGCGAGTCCGTCCGCAACTGGCAGCACAAGCTCGGCGACTCGGGCGCGGACGCCGACGGCGTCCCCGGCCCCAAGCAGTGGGCCGCGCTCGCGGTCCCGCGCGGCTGAGCCGGCCCGCCCACCACACCAGAAGGAGAGACCCGATGAGAACCACCACCCGTACCCGCAGGCTCCTCGCCTCGCTCGGGGCCGTCACTGCCGTCGCGGGGGCGGTCGTGGCCGGCGCGCCGGCGGCGCAGGCGGCACAGGCCGGCGCCTGCGACCTGTCGCCGTCCGTGGGAGCCTTCGCGGCCGTGAACAACGGCTCCGGCGCCGGCGCGCTCGACCTCTTCCACAACGTCGAGGCCAACGGTCAGCCGATCATCGTCTGGCCGGCCAACCAGTCGCCCGCGCAGACCTGGTCGTTCTGGAAGTACTGCGACGGCACCACGGCGATCGCGCACGGGCAGGGCAAGGTGATCGACCTCGACACCGGTTCGGGCGCCGTCCACCTCTGGGACACCCCCGGCGGACTGGACGGCCTCAACCGGCCGGCCGGCGACTGGATGCCCGCCAACCAGAAGTGGCGGCTGACCGACGAGGACCACGGCTGGTACCTGGTCCGCAACGCGGCCACCGGGCAGTGCCTCACCTCCAACGGCGGCGGCCAGGCCACCGGGGTGGCCTCCTGCGACCCCGCCGCCCCGGCCCAGCGCTGGCTGCTCGGCTGACGAACCACCGGGCCCGGTCCGCTCTCCAGGCCGAGCGGACCGGGCCCGGTCTCCTCCGGGTGCCCCACGGCCCCCCGCGCCGACGCCGGTCGGCCCCTCGCCGGCCCCCGTCCGGGCGGCTGATCACGACTCGGCATCCCTTGTCACGGTGGCGCGAGGGACTCGTCACGACCGTGTCAAGGACGCGTCGAAGCCATGGCCCCGCTCGTTCGCGCTGCGCTATGAACGTCCCTCAGGAGGACCACCGGCACCGGGGGTCCGCTACCACGGGGGACATCACGTGAAGCCCATCCGCAGCAGTCGTCGCGCCCTGGCCCTGGCCTCACTGGCCGCGGTCGGCGCGCTCACCCTGACCGCCTGCAACGACGACGCCTCGTCGTCCGACACCGCCAAGACCCCGCCGGCGACCGGTGCGCCCGCCACCCAGGCCGCCTCGCCGAGCACCGCGGCCACCACCCCGGCCGCCTCCGGTTCGGCCTCCGTCCCGGCGGGCGGCGCCGGGTCCGGTTCGGCCACCGCACCTGCGCCGGCCGGCAGCGCCCCGGCGGCCGGGACCACGCTGAAGCTCGGCGACGCCGCCACCGTCCCGTTCAGCTCGGGCAGCACCAAGGGCACCATCGCGCTCGCGGTCACCTCGATCGAGAAGGGCGACCCGGCCGACCTCGCCCCGCTCAACCTGGGCGACAAGGCCAAGGGCCTGGTGCCGTACTACATCCACTACAAGGTCACCAACGCCGGCGGCACCGACCTGTCCTACACCAGCGTCAGCCACATGAAGGGCCTGCTGGCGGACGGCAGCGAGGCGCAGGAGCTGATGGTCATCGGCTCCTTCGCCAAGTGCAAGAGCGAGTCGCTGCCCAAGGGCTTCACCAACGGCCAGTCCGCCACCTCCTGCGCGGTGGCGATGTCCCCGGAGGCCTCCAAGGTCGCGGGCGCCGAGTACTGGGGCGAGCCGTACACCCTCGGCAAGGGCCTCAACTGGAAGTGATCCACGGGTGGTCCGGGCGGGGGCGGCGGCCGGCCGCTCCCGCCCGGGCGGGCTCAGCCCCGTGCCGCCGAGGACGCCTCCGCCGCCTCCGGCGCGCCGTGGATCCGCAGGAAGGCGTCCACGCCGGCCGTCGCGATCCGCTCGACCTCCTCGTCCGCCACCGGGAGCGCGCCCCAAAAGGAGCGCTCGGCGACGCCGTGGAAGGTCAGCAGGGTGAACTGCTCGGCGGCCAGGGCGGCGTCCTCGACCGCGAGCAGCCCGCGCCCGGCGAGCGCCTCGACGTGCTGCGCGAGCGCGCGCTGGGAGGCGACCGGGCCGGCCTCCAGCCAGGCCTCCAGGACGTCCGCCGGGATGTTGGCCACCTCGGCCCGGATCGCCCGGCCGAGCGCCCCGTGCTCCCCGGCCGACAGCACGGCGCGGGCCCGCTCGACGGCGAAGTCGATCAGGTCCCGGCGCAGGTCCACCACCCGGCCGAGGTACGTCGCCATCAACCCGTCGATGCGTTCGGTCAGTTCCGCCGAGGTCCGCAGGGCCACCGACAGGAAGAGGGTCTCCTTGTCGCCGAAGTGGTTGTAGACCGTCCGCTTGGACACCCCGGCCTCGGCCGCGATCGCGTCCATGCTGGCCCGGACGTACCCCTCGCGGCCGAACACCACCGTCGCGGCCCGGGTGATCGCCTCGCGCTTCTCCGGCCGTCCCGCTCCGCCCGTCGTCGCCACGGCCCTCTCCTCTTCCGTCGGCGCACCGGCCGACCCTCTCAGAAACTGCCCGGTGTAGTTTATCCAGGCCACGGAAGACCCGGACGTCCCGCCGAACGGACGTGCTCTATGCTGCGTACGACTTCTACACCCGTGTAGAAGACATTGGGAAGCGCCTCCCCCGATCACGGGTGGCCGGACCCCCGCACGGGAACCGGCCGACCGGCAACCGGCGTCCGGAACTGGCAGCGCCACGAACAGAGTTCCGGACCGACGAAACCGACGGACGGCACGCGGCGCAGGCGCCACCATGGCGCGCGGAACACGGGAACACCGGGGTGAGGGCGTGGCGGGGCAGCGAGGACGGTCGGCCGACCAGCGGACGCGCCGACGGGCGGCGGACAAACCGGCCGGGCACATACGCCCGCTGCCCGGCGGCCCCGCGCTGCCGGCGGCCCTCGCCCTCGGACTACCGCTGGCCGGCGCCGCGGTCGACGAGCTCTCCGGCCCCGGCATGGGCCTGGTCTTCGCCGTGGCCGCGGTGCTCGGCACCGGCCTGGCGGCGGCACTGAGCAGCCGCAACGGCTGGTGGTGGGTGCTCGCCACCTCGCCGCTGGTGGTCCTGGGCGTGACGGCCGTCGTCGAGTTCACCGCCCACCGCGACCGGTACCAGGGCAAGGGCCTGGCCACCGGCGCCGCGAAGTGGGTGGTGCACGGCTTTCCCGTGATGGCCGAGGCCGCGGCCGCGGCCGTCATCGTGATCGCGGTCCGGCTGGTCCGGGCGAGGAGGAGGCAGCATGGCTGACAACCCCGGGACCGACGGCGGCGCCGAGGCCCGCCGCCCCCGCCGCCCCTCACCCGCCCTGGTCGCGGGCCGGGTGGTGGCCTGCACCGTCGGCCTGGCGGTGTTCGCCGCCAGCGGGGTGGTCTGGTACGAGTACAAGCAGCTCACCGACGGGATGACCACCTCCGGCGTCATCGCCGAGACCAAGAAGGACGCCCCCAAGCACCTCGACAACTCGGTCAACCTGCTGCTGATCGGCCTGGACAGCCGCAAGAACATGGACGGCACGGACCTCCCGCCCGAGTTCGTCCAGGACGAGCTGCACGCCGGCCACAGCTCCGACATCGGCGGCTACAACACCAACTCGCTGATCCTGCTGCACATCCCGGCGAACGGCGGCAAGGTGCAGGCCGTCTCGATACCCCGCGACGACTACGTGATGACCTACGACGCCAACGGCTCCCAGATGGGCATGGCCAAGATCAAGGAGGCCTACGGCGCGGCCAAGGACAAGGCCGACGCCGGTCTGCGCGCCAAGGGCCTCAAGGGCGCCGACCTGGAGAAGGCCGGCCGGGACATCGGCCGCGCGGCCACCATCCGCACCGTGCAGAAGTTCCTCGACCAGCCCATCGACCACATCGCCGAGGTCAACCTGATGGGCTTCTACGACATCGCCAAGGCCCTCCAGCCGATCGAGGTCTGCCTCACCCACGACACCAAGGACCCGGCCATCGAGGGCCAGGGCTCCGGGGCCGACTTCCACAAGGGCGTCAACAAGCTCAACGCCTCCCAGGCGCTCTCCTTCGTCCGCCAGCGCCACAACCTCGACGGCCCGGACGGCAACACCGGCGACTTCGCCCGCACCCACCGCCAGCAGGCCTTCATCTCCTCGGTGGTGCACAACCTCAAGCAGAAGGGCGTCATCGGCGACCTCGGCAAGATGCAGGAGCTGATGGGGGTGATGCAGAAGGACCTGGTGATCGACAACGAGTGGAACGTGCTCGACTTCGCCCAGCAGGCCCCCAACCTCACCGGCGGCAACGTCGAGTTCAACACCCTGACCTTCGACGGGTTCGGCACCAAGAACGGCCAGGACGTCAACCTGGTGACCCCGGCGAAGGTCCAGAAGGTGGTCAAGCAGCTCTTCGGCTACGCCGACGCCGCCCCCGCCCCGGCCGACCCGGCCGCCGCCTCCGGCGCGCCCGCCACCCAGGCCCCCGCCGTCCCGCCGGCCGCCACCACGCCCCCGGCCGCCGCCGGGCCGGTCACCGTGGACGTCTTCAACGCCTCCTCCGCGGCCGGGGTCACCTCCGCCGACGAGGCCAAGGCACTGGCCGGCCTGGGCTTCAAGGAGGGCCGCACCGGCTCGGCCGCCACCCGGCCGAAGACCACCACCGTCACCTACGGCAAGGGCGCCAAGGAGGCCGCCGAGCAGGTCGCGGCCCGCTACGGCGTGACCGCCACCGCGTCCGCCGCCACCGCCGCCGACCACGTCGTCGTCACCCTCGGCACCGGCTTCACCGGCGTCGCCGCCGACAAGCCCGCCGCCCCCGCCGGCGGCGCCCCGACCGACCCGGCCGCCAACCTGCCGATGCAGGGCCCGGCCGTCGACGCCCAGTCCGACGGCGGCATCCCCTGCGTCTACTGACGCGCGCCGCACCGGCCTCGCCGACCTCCTGAGGGAGGCTCCCCCGCCCGGGGAGCCTCCCTCCGTCGTTTCCGGCCCCGTCCCGGATTCCGCGGAGACCCCTGGCGTAATTCTCCGTACTATGTATAGTGTACTGCGTACGGGATAACCGTGCGATGCCGACGAGAGGGTTCTCCGCCTTGCAGATCACCACGACCGCCGTCTCCCTGACCGTCGAGGACGTCACCACCTCCGCCGCCTTCCTCCAGCGGCACTTCGGCTACACCGAGCAGATGTCGGCCGACGGCTTCGTCTCGCTCGCGCACCCGGGCGGCGGGGTCAATGTCGTCTACCTGCGGCGCGGCCTCGAAGTCCTCCCCGAGGACCAGCGCCACCGGATCGCGGACGGCGTGATCCTGGCGTTCGTCGTCGAGGACATCGCCGCCGAGGAGCGGCGGCTGCGCGAGGAGGGGGTCGTGATCACCCTGCCGCTGCGCGAGGAGCCGTGGGGCGAGAAGCTCTTCCAGGTCGTAGACCCGAACGGGGTGGTCGTCGAACTGGTCGAGTGGGCCGAGCGGCAGGAGCAGTAGGAGCGGGCGACGACGACGCCCCCTGTCCCGGTCGGGACAGGGGGCGTCGCTCGCTCCGACGGGACGGTCGGACGGTCAGTCCACCGTCCAGGTGTCGTTGCCGGCGAGCAGCGTGGCCAGGTCGCCCGGGCCGCGCCCGTCGGTGGCGGTGGCCAGCTGGCTCGCCATCAGCTCGTCGTAGACCGGCCGTTCGACGCTGCGCAGCACGCCGATCGGCGTGTGGTGCAGGGTGTCCGCGTCGGCGATCCGGGAGAGCGCGAAGGCGGTGGCGGGGCTGGCCGCGTGCGCGTCGTGGACCAGGACGTCCGCCTCGTTGTCCGCCGTGACCGGGGCGGTGAACAGCTCGCCGTCCGGGCCCCGGAAGACGCCGTTCGCCAGGTCCGCGCCGAAGCGGGCGGCCTTCCCGTGCTCCAGCCGGATCAGCGCCTCGTCCCGGCTGCCCGGGTCCTTCAGCACCTCGAAGGCGCCGTCGTTGAAGATGTTGCAGTTCTGGTAGATCTCCACCAGCGCCGTGCCCTGGTGCTCGGCGGCCGCCCGCAGCACCGACTGGAGGTGCTGGCGGTCCGAGTCGATGGTGCGCGCGACGAAGGTGGCCTCGGCGCCGATCGCCAGCGACAGCGGGTTGAACGGCGCGTCCAGCGAGCCCATCGGGGTGGACTTGGTGATCTTGCCGAGCTCACTGGTGGGCGAGTACTGGCCCTTGGTGAGGCCGTAGATACGGTTGTTGAACAACAGGATCTTCAAATTGACGTTCCGCCGCAGGGCGTGGATCAGGTGGTTGCCGCCGATCGACAGCGCGTCGCCGTCACCCGTCACCACCCAGACGCTCAGGTCCTGGCGCGAGGTGGCCAGCCCGGTCGCGATCGCCGGCGCCCGGCCGTGGATCGAGTGCACCCCGTAGGTGTTCATGTAGTACGGGAAGCGCGAGGAACAGCCGATGCCGGAGACGAACACCGTGTTCTCGCGCCTGATGCCCAGCTCCGGCATGAAGGACTGCACCGCCGCCAGGATCGCGTAGTCCCCGCAGCCCGGGCACCAGCGCACCTCCTGGTCGGTCTTGAAGTCCCGGGCGCTCTGCGGGCCTTCGGCCTTGGGCACCAGTCGCAGGGACGGGAAGCCGCTCTCGCTCATCGGTTGTCCTCCTCGTCCAGGGTGCCGATCGCGGCCCACAGCACGTCCGCCAACTGGGCCGCCTTGAAGGGCAGTCCGCGCACCTGGTTGTAGGACTCGGCGTCCACCAGGTACTTCGCCCGCAGCAGCAGGGCCAGCTGCCCCAGGTTCATCTCGGGAACGATGATCTTCTCGTAACTCCGCAGCACCGAGCCCAGGTTGGCCGGGAACGGGTTGAGGTTGCGCAGGTGCGCCTGGGCGACCTCGCCGCCGTCCGCGCGCACCCGGCGCACCGCGGCGGTGATCGGCCCGTACGTCGAGCCCCAGCCGAGCACCAGCACCCGGGCGTCGCCGCTCGGGTCGTCCACCTCGACCGGCTTCACCGTGATGCCGTCGACCTTGGCCTGCCGGGTGCGGACCATGAAGTCGTGGTTGGCCGGGTCGTAGGAGATGTTGCCGGTGCCGTCCTGCTTCTCGATGCCGCCGATCCGGTGCTCCAGGCCGGGCGTACCGGGCAGCGCCCAGGGCCTGGCCAGGGTCCGCGGATCGCGCAGGTACGGCCAGAAGGCGCCGTCCTCGCGGTTCGGGCCGGTGGCGAACTCCGGGTCGATCTCCGGCAGTTCGTCGACCTCGGGGATCCGCCAGGGCTCCGAGCCGTTGGCCAGGTAGCCGTCCGAGAGCAGGAACACCGGGGTGCGGTAGGTGACCGCGATCCGGGCCGCCTCCAGCGCCGCGTCGAAGCACTCCGCGGGCGTGGCCGGGGCGACGATCGGCACCGGCGCCTCGCCGTTGCGCCCGAACATCGCCTGCAGCAGGTCCGCCTGCTCGGTCTTGGTCGGCAGGCCGGTGGACGGGCCGCCGCGCTGGATGTCCACGACCAGCAGCGGCAGTTCGAGCGAGACGGCCAGGCCGATCGTCTCGGACTTCAGCGCGACACCAGGCCCGGAGGTGGTGGTCACCCCGAGCGCCCCGCCGAAGGCGGCGCCGAGCGCCGCGCCGACACCGGCGATCTCGTCCTCCGCCTGGAAGGTGCGCACCCCGAAGTCCTTGTGCCGGCTCAGCTCGTGCAGGATGTCCGAGGCCGGGGTGATCGGGTACGAGCCCAGGTACAGCGGGAGGCCGGAGCGCCGCGAGGCGGCGATCAGCCCGTAGGACAGCGCCAGGTTGCCGGAGATGTTGCGGTAGCGCCCGGCCGGGAGCCTGGCCGGCGGCACCTCGTAGGAGACGGCGAAGGACTCGGTGGTCTCGCCGAAGTTCCAGCCCGCCCGGAAAGCGGTGATGTTCGCCTCGGCGATCTGCGGCTTCTTGGCGAACTTGGTGCGCAGGAACGACTCCGTCCCGTGCGTGGGCCGGTGGTACATCCAGGACAGCAGGCCCAGGGCGAACATGTTCTTCGCCCGCTCGGCGTCCTTGCGGGCCAGGCCGCTGTCCTTGAGCGCCTCCAGGGTCAGCGTGGTCAGCGGCACCTTGTGCAGGTGGAAGCCGTCCAGCGAGCCGTCGCCCAGCGGGTCCGCCGGGTAACCGACCTTGGCCAGCGCCCGCTTGGTGAACTCGTCGGTGTTGACGATGATCTCGGCACCGCGCGGCAGGTCCGGCACGTTCGCCTTCAGCGCGGCCGGGTTCATCGCGACCAGCACGTTCGGGGCGTCGCCCGGGGTCAGGATGTCGTGGTCCGCGAAGTGCAGTTGGAAGGACGAGACGCCCGGCAGGGTGCCGGCGGGCGCCCGGATCTCGGCCGGGAAGTTCGGCAGCGTGGACAGGTCGTTGCCGAAGGACGCCGTCTCCGAGGTGAAACGGTCACCGGTCAGCTGCATGCCGTCACCGGAGTCGCCGGCGAAGCGAATGATCACCCGATCGAGTCTGCGGATGGGCTTGCCCGGCTTCACCGGAGGGCCGCCCGGGCCGGGCGGTCCGGCGGACGCGTCCGCACCCGCGTGCGCGTCTCCGCTCCCGGCGCGGGCCTCGTCGCCGTCCGGGCCGTCCACTGCCTCTGACTGATCGACCTGACTGGTCACTGCCGCGGACCTCCTCGTGGGCGCACCACCGCGGGCGCGGCCCCGTGCCCCGTCCGCCTGGTGCACCTCTCGCATCCTATGCGGGCCGACCCGACGGCGACCGGAAGCACGGCAGTTATTTCACCGGCCCGCGGCTGCACCGCACATGAAGGTCAACGCCCGCCCGCCGGAGATCATTCCGGCTCGGACGGGCGGGCGCGAGCACCTCACGGGCGCATGGCCGAGATGCGCTCCCGGGGGCGCGCCCCGGGCGCCGGGGCGACGGAACCGGAGGGCGTCAGGAGTTGAGGTAGGTGAGCACGGCCAGCACCCGGCGGTGGTCCTCGGCGCTCTGAGCCAGTCCCAGCTTGAGGAAGATGTTGCTGACGTGCTTCTCCACCGCGCCGTCGGAGACCACCAGCTGCTTGGCCACCGCGGCGTTGGTGCGGCCCTCCGCCATCAGCCCGAGCACCTCGCGCTCGCGCGGCGTGAGATTGGCCAGAACGTCGCCCTTGCGGCTGCGGCTGAGGAGCTGCTGCACCACCTCCGGGTCCAGCGCGGTGCCGCCCTCGGCGACCCGGACCACCGCGTCGGCGAACTCGCGCACCTCGGCGACCCGGTCCTTCAGCAGGTACCCCACGCCCCGGGTCGAGCCGGCCAGCAGCTCCGAGGCGTAGCGCTCCTCCACGAACTGCGACAGCACCAGCACACCCAGCTGCGGGTACCGGGCGCGCAGTTCCACACAGGCGCGCAGGCCCTCGTCAGTGTGGTTCGGGGGCATCCGCACGTCGGAGACCACGACGTCCGGCAGGGCGTCCGCGGCCGCCAGGTCGTGGATGGTCTTCACCAGGGCGTCTCCGTCACCGACCCCGGCGACGACCTCCAGGCCGCGATCGGTGAGCAGCCGGGTCAGTCCCTCCCTGAGCAGTACGGAGTCCTCGGCGATGACGACGCGACGCATAACGACCTTCCGGGCAGGCGTGTGCTGACGGAAGTCAGTCTCCCCCATCCCGGGGCGGGCGGAGGGTCCGGGACGGGCCACCTCTCGGCCCGGCCCGGACGGCTCCCGGCGGTCCCGCCCGGAGCGGGGTCCCCCATCGTGCGAGGCCTCACCCGGAGCGGGGTCCTACCTGGAGCGGGGCCTCACATCGTGCGGATCGCCACCGCGTCGCAGAGGCCCTCCAGGGCGGCCTTCGCGGCGCAGTCCGGCAGCGGCGCGAGCAGCGCCCGGGCCTCCTCGGCCCGGCGCAGGGTCTCGGCGCGGGCGCGCTCCAGCGCGGGGTGGGCACGCAGCAGGCGCAGCGCCTCGGCGTGCAGGTCGTCGTCGGAGAGGTCCTGGTCGAGCAGTTCGCGCAGCCGGGCGTCGTCCGGGTCGGCCGGGTCGGCGGGCATCTGCTGCAGCAGCAGGGTCGGCAGGGTCGGCACGCCCTCGCGCAGGTCGGTGCCGGGGGTCTTGCCGGACTCGTGGCCGTCGCTGGCGATGTCGAGCACGTCGTCGGCCAGCTGGAAGGCGATGCCGATCCGCTCGCCGAACTCGCCGAGGGTGTCCACCAGCTCGCGCTCGGCACCGGCCATCAGCGCTCCTATCCGGCAGGAGACGGCGATCAGCGAGCCGGTCTTGCCCTCCAGGACGTCCAGGTAGTGCAGCAGCGGGTCCATGTCCTGGCCCGGGCCGCGGGTCTCCAGGATCTGGCCGGTGACCAGCCGCTCGAAGGCCTCGGCCTGCATCCGCACGGCCTCCGGGCCGAGGTCGGAGAGCACCTGGGAGGCGCGGGAGAACAGGAAGTCGCCGGTGAGGATGGCGACCGAGTTGTCCCAGCGGGAGTTGGCGCTCGGGGCGCCCCGGCGCACCGGCGCCTCGTCCATGACGTCGTCGTGGTAGAGCGTGGCCAGGTGGGTCAGTTCGACCACCACGGCGGCGGGCACCACGCCGGGCGCCCCCGGGTCGCCGAACTGGGCGGCCAGCAGCAGGAGCAGCGGGCGGAAGCGCTTGCCGCCGGCCTCGAGGAGGTGACTGGCGGTGACGGTGATGAAGGGGACGTCGCTCTTGACGGCCTCACCGAGCGCCGCCTCCACAGCGTCCAGTCCGGCCTGGACGTCCCGGGTCAGGTCGCGGTCCTGCACGCTGAGCCCGAAGGGTTCCACGACGGTCACGAAGACCACTCCTCTGTCCCTGGTCGATCTAGCGGCCTGGTCCCTGAGTGCCGCCGCTGGCCATACAGGCAGGGTATCCGGTCGCGAGTGGATCACTGCACGGGCGTGCGGATCCTGTCATGATCGGGCTTGATGCCCTGGTCAGGGCGGCTGCGCGGGCCGGACGGCGGTGGGGGCGAATTCGGCTGGTAATAAAGGTGGGAGAGCCCCCGGAACTCCCCCGGCCCCGGCACCCGACACAGACCCGTCCGGGCCGCGCGGGCTGAGCGCGGCCCGGACGGGGCCCTGGTCGGAGGCGGTGGGCGTAAAGGTCAGCGCACGAACAGCGAGGCCTTGGAGGCGAGGTCGAGGAAGTACTGCGGCAGCAGTCCGAGACCCAGCGTGACCAGCACCCCCACCCCGATCGCGGTCGCCGTGAAGGCGCTCGGGACCGCCACCGTGGGGCCCCCCGGCTGGGGGTCCGAGAAGAACATCAGCACGATGACCCGGATGTAGAAGAACGCGGCCACCGCCGAGCTCAGCACACCGACCACCACCAGCGGGGTCGCCCCGCCGCTGGCCGCGGCCTGGAACACCGCGAACTTCCCGGTGAACCCGGAGGTCAGCGGAATCCCGGCGAAGGCCAGCAGGAACAGCGCGAACACCGCCGCCACCAGCGGCGAGCGCCGCCCGAGGCCGGCCCAGCTGGACAGGTGGGTCGCCTCGCCCTTGGAGTCGCGCACCAGCGTCACCACCGCGAACGCGCCGAGCGTCACGAAGGAGTACGCCAGCAGGTAGAACAGCACCGAGGAGATGCCCTGCTTGTTGACGGCGATCACGCCGGTCAGGATGAACCCCGCGTGCGCGATCGAGGAGTACGCCAGCAGGCGCTTGACGTCCTGCTGGGTCACCGCGAGCACCGCGCCCACCACCATGGTGAGGATCGCGACGCCCCACATCACCGGCCGCCAGTCCAGCCGCAGGCCCGGGAAGGCCACGTAGAACAGCCGCAGGAAGGCCCCGAAGGCCGCGACCTTGGTGGCCGCCGCCATGAAGCCGGTCACCGGGGTCGGCGCGCCCTGGTAGACGTCCGGGGTCCAGGAGTGGAAGGGCACCGCGGCGACCTTGAACAGCAGGCCGACCGCCAGCATCGCCAGGCCGGTCAGCACCAGCGCGTCGCTCTGGGTGGTGCTCAGCTGCGCGGGGGTGGTCATCGCCTTGCCGGAGATGACGTCCCCGATGTCGCCGAGCTTCACGCTGCCCGCGTAGCCGTACAGCAGCGCGGTGCCGAACAGGAAGAACGCCGAGGCGAAGGCGCCGAGCAGGAAGTACTTGACCGCCGCCTCCTGGGACAGCAGCCGGCGGCGCCGGGCCAGCGCGCACAGCAGGTACAGCGGCAGCGAGAAGACCTCCAGCGCCACGAACATGGTCAGCAGGTCGTTGGCGGCGGGGAACAGCAGCATGCCGCCGACCGCGAACATGGTGAGCGGGAAGACCTCGCTGGTGGCGAAGCCGGCCCGGATCGCGGCCCGCTCCTGCTCGCCGCCGGGGGTGGCGGCGGCCTGGGCGGCGAAGGCGTCGGCGGGCAGGCCGCCGGCCTTGGGCTCCAGCCTCCGCTCGGCGTAGGTGAGCACCGCGACCACGGAGGCCAGCAGGATCACGCCCTGGAGGAACAGCGCCGGGCCGTCCATCGCGACGGACTCCATGGCCAGCAGGTCGATCCGGGTGAAGCCGTGGCTCTGCACGGCCAGCACCACCACGGCGACGAAGGCGCCGACCAGCCCGGCCAGGGCGAGCGTCACCTGGGTCCAGTGCCGGTACCGGCGGGGCACGAAGGCCTCCACCAGGACGCCGGCCACGGCGGCCGCGAACACCACGAGCATCGGGGAGAGCTGGCCGTACTCGATGTGCGGCGCCGGGATGCTGGGGGTGTTGCCGCCGGCGGCGGCGAGCACTGCGGTGGCACTCACTTCTGCTCACCTCCTGAGGTGGCGGCGACCGGGTGGGCCGGCGCCGGGTCGGTCTGGTGGACCTGCGAGAGCGTCGCGTTCACCGAGGGGTTGACCAGGTCGGTGAGCGGCTTCGGGTAGACGCCGAGCAGGATGGTCAGCGCCACCAACGGGCCTACCACTGCGAGTTCGCGGGCCTTGAGGTCGGGCATCGTGCGCACCCCGTCCTTCACCGGGCCGGTCATGGTGCGCTGGTACAGCAGCAGGGCGTACAGCGCGGCCAGCACGATGCCGAAGGTGGCCACGATCCCGATCGCCGGGTAGCGGGTGAAGGTGCCCACCAGGACCAGGAACTCGCTGACGAACGGGGCCAGCCCGGGCAGCGACAGGGTGGCCAGACTGCCGATCAGGAACGTCCCGGCCAGCACCGGGGCGACCTTCTGCACGCCGCCGTAGTCGGCGATCAGCCGCGAGCCGCGACGGGAGATCAGGAAGCCGGCCACCAGCATCCACGCCGCCGTGGACAGGCCGTGGTTCACCATGTAGAGGGTCGCGCCGCTCTGGCCCTGGCTGGTCAGGGCGAAGACGCCCATGATGATGAAGCCGAAGTGCGAGATCGAGGCGTACGCCACCAGCCGCTTGATGTCCTTCTGGCCGATCGCCAGCAGCGCGCCGTAGACGATCCCGATCAGCGCCAGGACCAGGATCGCCGGGGCGAAGGTCTTCGAGGCGTTCGGGAACAGCCCGAGGCAGAAGCGCAGCATCGCGAAGGTGCCGACCTTGTCCACCACCGCGGTGATCAGCACCGCGGTGCCGGCGGTGGACTCGCCCATCGCGTTCGGCAGCCAGGTGTGCAGCGGCCAGAGCGGGGCCTTCACCGCGAAGGCGAAGAAGAAGCCCAGGAACAGCGCCTTCTCGGCGGTGCCGGTCAGCTGGAGCCGGCCGTCGGCGATCGCCGAGGTCAGCGTCGGCAGGTCGAAGGTGCCGAAGCCCTGGTCCTGCGCCGTCACGTACAGGCCGATCACGGCGGCCAGCATCACCAGGCCGCCGAGCAGGTTGTAGAGCAGGAACTTCACGGCCGCGTAGGAGCGCTGACGCGCCGACTCGGGGCCGCCCGCCCGGTCGCCGAAGCCGCCGATCAGGAAGTACATCGGGATCAGCATGGCTTCGAAGAACACGTAGAACACGAAGACGTCGGTGGCGTAGAAGGAGACGACCACCATCGCCTCCACCGCCAGGATCAGGGCGAAGAAGGCCTGGGTGCGGCGCTTGTTCTCGAAGGTGCCGTCCGGCCCGGCCGGCGCCGGGTCGGCGTCGTGCCAGGAGGCGAGGATCACCAGCGGCACGAGCACGGCGGTGAGCAGGGCGAGCACCGCGCCGATGCCGTCCACGCCGAGCGAGAAGGTGATGCCGAAGGAGCGGATCCAGCTGTACGACTCGTTCAGCTGGAAGCGGGCGCCGTGCGGGTCGAACCGGGCCGCCACCGCGGCGGCCAGCACCAGGGTGACGGCCGAGGCGCCCAGCGCGACGGCCTTGGTGGTCCTGCGCCGGCTCTCGGAGGACCCGGCGGGCAGCGCGGCCGTCAGCACCGCACCGGCCGCCGGGACGGCGCAGGTGGCGGTCAACAGAAAGCTCATGGCCTGGCCCCCCAACGGATATCAGGACGAGTCATCACGTGGACCTCATCAGGAGAGTCATGGCGACCAGCACCAGCGTGCCGCCGAACATGGAGAGCGCGTACGAGCGGACGTAGCCGTTCTGGACCCGCCGCAGCCGGCCGGAGAGCCCGCCGATCCCGGCGGCCAGGCCGTTGACCACGCCGTCCAGGCCGCGGCTGTCGAAGAAGACCAGCGCCGCGGCGAGCGCCGAGCCCGGCCGCACCAGCACCGCGTGGTTGAAGTCGTCCTGCAGCAGGTCGCGGCGGGCGGCCCGGGTGAGCGGGGAGCCGACCGGCGGCACCACCGGGACCGGCGAGCGCCCGTACACCAGGTACGCGAGGCCGACGCCGGCCAGCATGCAGGCCGTGGTCAGCAGGGTGACGGTCAGCGGGGCGAGCGGGGAGTTGCCTTCCTCGTGCCCGGTGACCGGCTCCAGCCACTTCAGGAAGGAGTCGTTGAAGGCGAACAGTCCGCCCGCGAAGACCGAGCCGAAGGCCAGCAGGACCATCGGGACGGTCATCGTCCGCGGCGACTCGTGCGGGTGCGGGGCGTTGCCCTCCGCGTCCGGCTGCCAGCGCTTCTCGCCGAAGAAGGTCAGCACCATGACCCTGGTCATGTAGAACGCGGTGACCGCCGCGCCGACCAGCGCGCACCCCCCGAGGATCCAGCCCTCGGTGCCGCCCTTGGCGAAGGCCGCCTCGATGATCTTGTCCTTGGAGAAGAAGCCGGACAGGCCCGGGAAGCCGATGATCGCCAGGTAGCCGAGGCCGAAGGTGACGAAGGTGACCGGCATGTACTTCCGCAGGCCGCCGTAGTGACGCATGTTCACCTCGTCGTTCATGCCGTGCATGACCGACCCGGCGCCGAGGAACAGCCCGGCCTTGAAGAAGCCGTGGGTCACCAGGTGCATGATCGCGAAGGCGTAGCCGATCGGGCCGAGCCCGGCCGCCAGCACCATGTAGCCGATCTGCGACATCGTCGAGCCGGCCAGCGCCTTCTTGATGTCGTCCTTGGCGCAACCGACGATCGCACCGAACAGCAGCGTGACCGCGCCGACCACCACCACGGCGGTCTGCGCGTCCGGCGCCAGGTCGAAGACCGCCGAGGAGCGGGTGATCAGGTAGACGCCCGCGGTCACCATGGTGGCCGCGTGGATCAGCGCCGACACCGGGGTCGGGCCCTCCATCGCGTCCCCGAGCCAGGACTGCAGCGGCACCTGCGCCGACTTGCCGCAGGCCGCCAGCAGCAGCATCAGGCCGATCGCCGTCAGCTTGCCCTCGCTCGCCTGGTGGGCACCGCCGAAGACCGGGTCGAAGGCGAAGGAGCCGAACTCCGCGAACATCAGCATGATCGCGATGGACAGGCCCATGTCGCCGACCCGGTTGACGATGAAGGCCTTCTTCGCCGCCGTCGCCGCACTCGGCTTGTGCTGCCAGAAGCCGATCAGGAGGTACGAGGCCAGGCCCACGCCCTCCCAGCCGAAGTACAGCAGCAGGTAGTTGTCCGCGACCACCAGCAGCAGCATGGCGGCCAGGAACAGGTTCAGGTACGCGAAGAAGCGGCGGCGGCGCTCGTCGTGCGCCATGTAGCCGACCGAGTAGAGGTGGATCAGCGTGCCGACACCGGTGATCAGCAGGACGAAGGTCATCGACAGCTGGTCGAGCCGGAAGGAGATATCGGCCTGGAAGCCGTTCACCGGGATCCAGCTGAACAGGTGCCGGGTGACCGCCCGGTGCTCGGCGTCACGGCCGAGCATGTCCGAGAACAGGGCCAGGCCGAAGCCGAACGAGAGCGCCGCGAGCGCGGTGGCCAGCCAGTGGCCGAAGCGGTCCAGCGCCCGGCCGCCGAGCAGCAGCAGGGCGGCGCCCGCCAGTGGAGCCGCCACCAGCAGCGGAATGAGAGATTTCACCGAGGGCCCTCCGCCTACAGCTTCATCAGGTTGCTGTCGTCGACCGAAGCGGAGTGCCTGGTCCGGAAGATGGAGACGATGATGGCGAGGCCGACCACGACCTCGGCCGCCGCGACCACCATCGTGAAGAACGCGATGATCTGGCCGTCCAAGGTCCCGTGCAGCCGGGAGAAGGTCACCAGGGCGAGGTTCGAGGCGTTCAGCATCAGCTCCACGCACATGAACAGCACGATCGCGTTGCGTCGGACCAGCACCCCGGCCGCTCCGATGGTGAACAACAGGGCCGACAGGTAGAGGTAGTTGACCGGGTTCACTCCGCGCCCTCCTCGTCGGCCGGGTGCTTCACGTTGTTCGCCGGCACCGGCCCGCCGTTCACCGGCCCGTTCGCCGGCCCGTTCGCCGACCCCTTCGCCGTCACCGCCCCGCCGTTCGCCGGCAGCGGGGCGCCGTTGGCCGGCACCGGCTCCAGCGACTTGCGCGGGGCCTTCACGGCCGGCCGCTCCGAGGACGGACGGCCCAGCCAGTCCGCCGTGCTGTTCTCCAGCTCCGCCATCCGCCGCAGCATCGCCTGGCTGACGTCCCGGACCTGGCCGCGCTCGCGCAGCGTCGCCATCACCGAGTCCTCGGCGATCGTGCCGTCCGGCAGCAGCCCCGGCACGTCCACCGCGTTGTGCCGGGCGTACACGCCCGGCGCCGGCAGCGGCGGCAGCTGGATGTTGTCCACGACCCGCTGCGCCGCCAGCTCGCGCTGCGTCTTCGGCGCCTTCACGTGCTCCCGGTGGGTCAGCACCATCGCGCCGATCGCCGCGGTGATCAGCAGCGCGCCGGTGACCTCGAAGGCCCACACGTAGCGGGTGAAGATCAGCCGGGCCAGGCCCGGCACGTTGCCCTCGGCGTTCGCCTCGGACAGCCCGGTGAAGTGGTCCAGCTTCGCGTTGGCGATCCCGGCGATCAGCAGCACGCCGAAGCCCAGCCCGCACAGCGCCGCGGCGAACCGCTGGCCCTTCAGCTGCTCCTTCAGCGAGTCCTCGCCGGTGACGCCGACCAGCATCACCACGAACAGGAACAGCATCATGATCGCGCCGGTGTACACCACGATCTGCACCACGCCCAGGAACACCGCGCCCTGGGCCATGTAACAGACCGCCAGCGCCATCATGGTGGCCGCCAGGCAGAGCGCGCTGTGCACGGCCTTGCGCATCAGCACCATGCCGAGCGCACCGCCGACCGCGATCACCGCGAGCACCCAGAACTGGACGGCCTCGCCCGTCGAGGTCGTCCCGGTCGCCTCCGCCAGCCGCGCGATCACTGCTGCACCTCCTTGTCCCGCTCGGTGCGCTCCTGCTGGACCGTCCCCGGCGCCGCCGAGGTGACCTCGCCCCGGTAGTACGCGCCCTCGTCGGTGCCCGGGAAGATCGCGTGCGGGGTGTCGACCATGCCCTCGGACAGGCCCACCAGCAGCTGCTCCTTGGTGAAGATGAGGTCCCGCCGGGAGGAGTCGGCCAGCTCGTACTCGTTGGTCATGGTCAGCGCCCTGGTCGGGCAGGCCTCGATGCACAGCCCGCACAGGATGCAGCGGGCGTAGTTGATCTGGTACACCGCGCCGTAGCGCTCACCCGGGGAGTAGCGCTCCTCGTCCCGGTTGTCCGCGCCCTCCACGTAGATCGCGTCGGCCGGGCAGGCCCACGCGCACAGCTCGCAGCCGACGCACTTCTCCAGGCCGTCCGGGTGCCGGTTCAACTGGTGGCGGCCGTGGAAGCGCGGAGCGGTGGGCTTCTTCTGCTCCGGGTACTGCTCGGTGAGCCGCTTCTTGAACATGGCCTTGAAGGTCACGCCGAAGCCGGCGGCCGGGCCGAGGATCGACGGACGGTCGCCCCGTTCGGCGTGGCCCGTTCGATCGGACTGGTCGGACATCTCGGTTCAGCTCCCTTCGGAATGGTCGGCCCCGTTGAGGGCGTCCTGGAGTTGCTTCGGGGCACGGCTGCGGCGGCGCGGCACCGGCGGGAGCACCTGGCCGGGCAGCGGCGGGACGGGGTAGCCGCCCGCCATCGGGTCGAACTCCCCCCCGTCCTTCGGCCGGGCCGGGCCCGCGCCGGGCGGGGCCTCCCCGGACTCCGGCTGCTTCCTCAGGAAGTCCCGCAGCAGCGCCAGCAGCAGCACCGCCCCGACCGGGGCGCCCACGTACAGCACCACCTGGCCGAAGCCGTAGCCCTCGTTGCGCAGCGCCCGCACGCTCGCGATCAGCACCAGCCACACCAGCGAGACCGGGATCAGCACCTTCCAGCCCAGCTTCATGAACTGGTCGTAGCGGAGCCGGGGCAGCGTGCCGCGCAGCCAGATGAAGAAGAACAGCAGCAGCTGGATCTTCAGCGTGATCCACAGCATCGGCCACCAGCCGTGGTTGGCGCCCTCCCAGAAGGTCGTCACCGGCCACGGGGCCCGCCAGCCGCCCAGGAAGAGGGTCGAGGCCACCGCCGAGACCGTCACCATGTTCACGTACTCGGCCAGCATGAACATCGCGAACTTCAGCGAGGAGTACTCGGTGTTGAAGCCGCCGACCAGCTCGCCCTCGGCCTCCGGCAGGTCGAACGGCGCCCGGTTGGTCTCGCCGACCATCGCGATGATGTAGACGATGAACGACACCGGCAGCAGCGCCGCGAACCAGGTCGGCTGCTGGTGCGCCACGATCTCCGAGGTCGACATCGAGCCCGAGTAGATGAACACCGCCGCGAAGGACAGGCCCATCGCGATCTCGTAGCTGATCATCTGCGCGGACGAGCGCAGCCCGCCCAGCAGCGGGTACGTCGAACCCGAGGACCAGCCGGCCAGCACGATGCCGTAGATGCCCACCGAGGCCGTCGCCAGGACGTACAGCAGCGCGACCGGGAAGTCCGTCAGCTGGAGCGGCGTACGGGTGCCGAAGATCGACACCTCGTTGCCGGCCGGACCGAACGGGATCACCGCGAAGGCCATGAACGCGGGGATGGCGCAGACGATCGGGGCCAGGATGTAGACCACCTTGTCCGAGCCCTTGACCACCAGGTCTTCCTTCAGCGCCAGCTTCACGCCGTCCGCCAGCGACTGCAGCAGGCCCCACGGGCCGTGCCGGTTGGGCCCGATGCGCAGCTGCATCCAGGCCACCACCTTGCGCTCCCAGACGATCGCGATCAGCACCGTCAGGACCAGGAAGGCGAAGCAGAACACCGCCTTCAGCAGCACCAGCCACCACGGGTCCTGCCCGAAGAAGTGGAGCGTCTCGTACGGCTGCGACGTCATCGGTCCTCCCCTGTGCCGTCGCCGGCGGTCTCGTCCGCGGCCCCGGGTTCGGAGCCGGCCCCGGGTGCGGGTCCGACTTCGGGCTCGGGTTCGGGCTCGGGTTCCGACTCGGCCGCGGCGATCGTGACCAGGTGGCCGACGGTGGTGCCGAGCGCGCGGTGGGCACCGCCCGGCGTGGAGTCCAGCGGGACCCAGACCGTGCGGTCCGGGATCGAGTCGGTGACCTCCAGCGGCAGGGTCAGCGATCCGGCCGGACCGGTCAGCCGCAGCTCCTCGGCCGCCTCGGCGCCGATCTCCTTGGCCGTCTCCGCCGAGATCCGGGCCACCGCCCGGTGCCGGGTGCCCGCCAGGTGCGGGTCCCCCTGCTGCAGCACGCCGTTGTCCAGCAGCAGACGCCAACCCGCCAGCACCGCCTGGCCGGTGGCCGGTCGGGGCAGCAGGCCCGGGTGCGCCGCCGGGTCGGCCGTGCGGTCGCCCTCCCAGGGGGCGAAGCGGTCCAGCTCCAGCCGGGCCGCCCGGACGTCCGGCAGGCCCAGCCGGTGGCCCAGCGCGTCGGCCAGCATGCCCAGCACCCGCAGGTCCGGCTGGAGGTGGCGGCCCATCTGCTGGTCCGGCTTGAGCGCCGACTCGAACATCCGCACCCGGCCCTCCCAGTCCAGGAAGGTGCCGGCCTTCTCCGCCACCGCCGCCACCGGCAGCACCACGTCGGCCCGCGCCGTCACCGCCGAGGGCCGCAGCTCCAGCGACACCAGGAACGGCACCGCCGCCAGCGCCTCGTCGGCCAGCGCCGGATCCGGCAGGTCGTCCGGGTCCACGCCGCCGACCAGCAGCGCGTCCAACTCGCCCGCCACGGCCGCCGCCAGGATCCCGTCGGTGTCCCGGCCCGGCCGGGACGGCGGCTCGGCGCCGCCCCACACCGCGGCCGCCTCCGCCCGGGCCGCCGGAACGGCCACCGGACGCCCGCCGGGCAGCAGGCCCGGCAGCACGCCCGCCTCGACGGCCCCGCGCTCACCGGCCCGGCGCGGCACCCAGGCGAGCCTCGCACCCGTCGCGTGCGCCAGCCGCAGCACCGCCGTCAGCCCGCCCGGGACGGCGGCCAGCCGCTCGCCCGCCAGGATCACCGCGCCCGGGGTGCGCAGCAGTTCGGCCGCCCGGCCCGCGTCGTCGTTCAGCGGCTCGTCCGCCGCCAGCGCCGCGAACCACTCCGGCTCGGTGCCGGGGGCGGCCGGCAGCAGCGCCCCGCGCAGCTTCGCCAGGCCCCGGGAGCCGAACGCGGCCACCGAGAACACCTTCAGGCCCGTCGCCCGGGTCGCCTTGCGCAGCCGCAGGAAGACGATCGGCGACTCCTCCTCCGGCTCGAAGCCCGCCAGCAGCACCGCCGGAGCCCGGTCGAGGTCCTCGTACGACACCCCGGTGCCGTCCACGTCGACGCCCCGCCCGGCCACCGCCGCGGCCAGGAAGTCCGCCTCCTCGCCGCTGTGCGGGCGGGCCCGGAAGTCCACGTCGTTGGTGCCCAGCACCACCCGCGCGAACTTCCCGTACGCGTAGGCGTCCTCGACCGTCACCCGGCCGCCGGCCAGCACCCCCGCCCGGACCCCGCGCAGCCCCTCGGCCGCCCGGGCCAGCGCCTCCGGCCAGGAGGCCGGCACCAGCTCGCCGTCCACCCGCACCAGCGGGGTGGTCAGCCGGTCGCGCTGCTGGGCGTAGCGGAAGGCGAAGCGGCCCTTGTCGCAGTTCCACTCCTCGTTCACCGCCGGGTCCTCGCCCGCCAGCCGGCGCAGCACCTTGCCGCGCCGGTGGTCGGTGCGCTGCGCGCAGCCCGAGGCGCAGTGCTCGCACACGCTCGGCGAGGAGACCAGGTCGAAGGGGCGCGAGCGGAACCGGTACGCCGCCGAGGTGAGCGCGCCCACCGGGCAGATCTGGATGGTGTTCCCGGAGAAGTACGACTCGAAGTCGTCGCCCTCGCCGGTGCCGACCTGCTGCAGCGCCCCGCGCTCCACCAGGTCGATGAACGGGTCCCCGGCGATCTGCTGCGAGAAGCGGGTGCAGCGCGCGCACAGCACGCAGCGCTCGCGGTCCAGCAGCACCTGGCTGCTGATCGGCACCGGCTTCTCGTAGGTGCGCTTCATCCCCTCGAAGCGGGAGTCGGCGGCGCCGCTGCTCATCGCCTGGTTCTGCAGCGGGCACTCACCGCCCTTGTCGCAGACCGGGCAGTCCAGCGGGTGGTTGATCAGCAGCAGCTCCATCACGCCGCGCTGGGCCTTCTCGGCCACCGGCGAGCTGAGCTGGGTGCGCACCACCATGCCCTCGGCCACCGGGATGGTGCAGGAGGCGACCGGCTTGCGCTGGCCCTCGACCTCGACGATGCACTGGCGGCAGGCGCCGGCCGGGTCGAGCAGCGGGTGGTCGCAGAAGCGCGGGATCTGGGTGCCGATGGTCTCGGCGGCCCTGATCACCAACGTTCCCTTGGGGACCCGCACTTCGACGCCGTCGATGGTGAGCGTGACCAGTTCGACCGCTGTCTCGGAGGCCGTTGGCTCTGTGATCGTCACGCGTGCACCTCCCTTTCGGTGGCGGACTGGTGGCCGGGGCGGGGGCCGTCGGCCCAGACGGTGGAGGCGGCCGGGTCGAACGGGCAGCGGCGCTCGGCCAGGTGCTGCTCGTACTCGGCCCGGAAGTGCTGGAGCGAGGAGACGATCGGACTGGCCGCGCCGTCGCCCAGGGCGCAGAAGGACTTGCCGTTGATGTTGTCGGCGATGTCGAGGAGCTTCTCCAGGTCCCCGTCGACGCCCTGGCCCGCCTCGATCCGCTTGAGCAGCTGGACCAGCCAGTAGGTGCCCTCGCGGCAGGGGGTGCACTTGCCGCAGGACTCGTGGGCGTAGAACTCCGTCCAGCGGGTGACGGCCCGCACCACGCAGGTGGTCTCGTCGAAGACCTGGAGCGCCTTGGTGCCGAGCATCGAGCCGGCCGCCCCGACGCCCTCGTAGTCCAGCGGGACGTCGAGGTGCTCGTCGGTGAACATCGGGGTGGAGGAGCCGCCTGGGGTCCAGAACTTCAGCCGGTGCCCGGCGCGGACGCCGCCGCTGAGGTCGAGCAGCTGGCGCAGCGTGACGCCGAGCGGGGCCTCGTACTGGCCGGGGTTGGTGACGTGGCCGGAGAGCGAGTAGAGCGTGAAGCCGGGGGACTTCTCGGTGCCCAGGGCCTTGAACCACTCCTTGCCGCGGGACAGGATCGGCGGCACCGAGGCGATCGACTCGACGTTGTTGACCACCGTCGGGCAGGCGTACAGGCCGGCGATGGCCGGGAACGGGGGCCGCAGCCTGGGCTGGCCGCGGCGGCCCTCCAGCGAGTCCAGCAGCGCCGTCTCCTCGCCGCAGATGTAGGCGCCGGCGCCGGCGTGCACGGTGATGTCCAGGTCGACGCCCGAGCCGAGGATGTTCCGGCCCAGCAGCCCCGCCCCGTACGCCTCGGCGACGGCCGCGTGCAGCCGGCGCAGCACCGGGACGACCTCGCCGCGCAGGTAGATGAAGGCGTGGTCGCAGCGGATCGCGTAGGAGGCGATGATCATGCCCTCGATCAGCGCGTGCGGGTTGGCGAACAGCAGCGGGATGTCCTTGCAGGTGCCCGGCTCGGACTCGTCCGCGTTGACCACCAGGTAGTGCGGCTTGCCGTCGTTCTGCGGGATGAACTGCCACTTCATCCCGGTGGGGAAGCCGGCGCCGCCGCGGCCGCGCAGGCCGGAGTCCTTGACCAGGGCGATCACGTCGTCCGGCGGCATGGCGAGGGCCGCCTTGAGGCCCTCGTAGCCGTGGTGGCGGCGGTAGGTGTCGAGCGTCCAGGGGCGGCTGTCGTCCCAGGAGTCGGACAGGACCGGGGTGAGCAGCTTCTCGGCCGGCTCGGCGGAGGTCATCACGCTTCGCTCCCTTCCTGGCCGTTGCCCGCCTGGGTGGTGCCCGCTTGGCCGTTGGCCGCCTGGCCGTTGCCTGCCTGGCCGTTGGCCTCGGGGCGGGGTGCGTCGGGGCGGGGGGATTCGGGGCGCGGGGCGACCACCTTGGTGCCGGGGGTGCCGGGCAGCGCCTCGCCGCGGGCCAGCCGCAGGCCGGCCAGGGAGGGCGCGCCGCCGGCGCCGGACTCGTCGTTGGCCCCCGGGCGCTCGTCGGGGAAGCCGGCCAGGATCCGGGCGGTCTCCTTGAAGCCGCACAGCCGGGCACCGCGGGTGGGGCGGACCTCTCGGCCGGCCCGCAGGTCGTCGACCAGCTGCCGGGCGCTGTCCGGGGTCTGGTTGTCGAAGAACTCCCAGTTGACCATCACCACGGGCGCGTAGTCGCAGGCCGCGTTGCACTCGATGTGCTCGATCGAGACCTCGCCGTCCTCGGTGGTCTCGTTGTTGCGGACGCCCAGGTGCTCCTGGAGCTCGGCGAAGATCTGGTCGCCGCCGAGCACCGCGCACAGGGTGTTGGTGCAGACCCCGACGTGGTACTTCCCGGCCGGGCGACGCCGGTACATGGTGTAGAAGGTCGCGACCGCGGTGACCTCGGCGGTGGTGAGGTCCAGCTGTTCGGCGCAGAAGCGGATCCCGGTCGGGCTGACGAAGCCCTCCTCCGCCTGCACCAGGTGCAGCAGCGGCAGCAGCGCCGAGCGGGCCTGCGGGTAGCGGGCGATCAGCTCGGCGGCGTCGGCGGCCAGCCGGGCACGCACCTCCTCGGGGTACGGTGCGGCCGGCAGTGCCGGCAGTCCGAGTTCGACGTTGGTCACCGGTCCACGCCTCCCATCACCGGGTCGATCCCGGCCACCGCGACGATCACGTCGGCCACCTGGCCGCCCTCGCACATCGCCGCCATCGTCTGCAGATTGGTGAACGACGGGTCCCGGAAGTGGACCCGGTACGGACGCGTCCCGCCGTCGCTGACCACGTGCACGCCCAGCTCGCCCTTGGGCGACTCGACCGCCGCGTACGCCTGGCCGACCGGGACCCGGAAGCCCTCGGTGACCAGCTTGAAGTGGTGGATCAGGGCCTCCATCGAGGTGCCCATGATCTTGCGGATGTGGTCGAGGGAGTTGCCCATCCCGTCCGGGCCGACGGCCAGTTGGGCCGGCCAGGCGATCTTCTTGTCGGCCACCATGACCGGGCCGGGCCGCAGCCGGTCCAGGCACTGCTCGACGATCCGCAGCGACTGCTTCATCTCCTCCAGGCGGATCAGAAAGCGGCCGTAGGAGTCGGCGCTCTCCGCGATCGCGACCTCGAAGTCGTAGTCCTGGTAACCGCAGTACGGGTCGGTCTTGCGCAGGTCGTGCGGCAGGCCGGTGGCGCGCAGGATCGGACCGGTGGCGCCCAGGGCCAGGCAGCCGGGCAGGTCCAGGAAGCCGACGTCGACCAGGCGGGCCTTGAACACCGGGTTGCCGGTCGCGAGTTTGTCGTACTCGTGCATCCGGGAGCGGAAGACCTTGACCGCCTCGCGGATCTGGTCGACCGCGCCGGGCGGCAGGTCCTGGGCGAGGCCGCCGGGGCGCACGTACGCGTGGTTCATGCGCAGGCCGGTGACCAGCTCGAAGACGTCCAGGATCAGTTCGCGGTCCCGGAAGCCGTAGATCATCAGGGTGGTGGAGCCGATCTCCATGCCGCCGGTGGCCAGGCAGACCAGGTGCGAGGCGATCCGGTTGAGCTCCATCATCATCACCCGGATGACGTTGGCGCGGTCCGGGACGTCGCCGGTGATGCCGAGCAGCTTCTCGACCGCCAGGCAGTAGGCCGTCTCGTTGAACAGCGGGGTCAGGTAGTCCATGCGGGTCACGAAGGTGGTGCCCTGGACCCAGCTGCGGAACTCCATGTTCTTCTCGATGCCGGTGTGGAGGTAGCCGATGCCGCAGCGGGCCTCCTTCACCGTCTCGCCGTCGATCTCCAGGATCAGCCGCAGCACGCCGTGGGTGGACGGGTGCTGGGGGCCCATGTTGACGATGATGCGCTCGTCGTCGGCCCGGCCGACCGCCTCGACCACCTCGCCCCAGTCGCCGCCGGTGACGGTGAAGACCCGGCCCTCGGTGGTCTCGCGGGCGTCGGCTTCCTCGGTCTCTCCATAGTGCTGGGTGTTCATCAGCTGTACGACCTCCGCTGGTCGGGAGCCGGGATCTGGGCGCCCTTGTACTCGACGGGGATGCCGCCGAGCGGGTAGTCCTTGCGCTGCGGGTGGCCCAGCCAGTCGTCCGGCATCATGATCCGGGTGAGCGCCGGGTGGCCCTCGAAGACCAGGCCGAAGAAGTCGTAGGCCTCGCGCTCGTGCCAGTCGTTGGTCGGGTAGACGCTCACCACGGAGGGGACGCGCGGATCGGCGTCGGGCGCGGTGACCTCCAGCCGGATCAGCCTGCCGTGGGTGATCGAGCGCAGGTGGTAGACCGCGTGCAGCTCGCGGCCCTTGTCGCCGGGGTAGTGCACGCCGCTCACCCCCAGGCAGAGCTCGAAGCGCAGCGCCGGGTCGTCGCGCAGGATCCGGGCGGTCCTCAGCAGGTGGTCGCGCTCGATGTGGAAGGTGATCTCGCCGCGGTCGACCACCGTCCTCTCGATCACCTCGACCGGGTCCAGGCCCTGCTCCTCCAGGGCGCCCTCCAGCTCGTCGGCGACCTCGTCGAACCAGCCGCCGTACGGGCGTTCGCTCGGACCGGGCAGCACGATCGGGGCAGCCAGACCGCCGAAGCCGGAGGTGTCGCCACTGCCCTCGGCACCGAACATGCCCTGGCGGCGGCCGACCACCTCGACCGGGATCTCGCGGACCGGCTGCTCGCGGCGGGTCTCGGGTACCTGCTCGTTCATCGCAGCTGCCCCCGCATCTCGCTGATCGGGGTGGCCTTGAGGGCGAGCGCCTCGCCGAGCTCCTCGGCCCGGCGCCTGTTCACGCCCAGCGGCTCGTGCTGGATCTTGTCGTGCAGCTTCAGGATGGCGTCCATCAGCATCTCCGGACGGGGCGGACAGCCGGGCAGGTAGATGTCCACCGGGACGATGTGGTCGACGCCCTGGACGATCGCGTAGTTGTTGAACATCCCGCCGGACGAGGCGCAGACACCCATCGAGATGACCCACTTGGGGTTGGGCATCTGGTCGTACACCTGGCGCAGCACCGGGGCCATCTTCTGACTCACCCGGCCCGCCACGATCATCAGATCGGCCTGCCGAGGGGAGCCCCGGAAGACCTCCATGCCGAACCGGGCCAGGTCGTAGCGGCCCGCCCCGGTGGTCATCATCTCGATCGCGCAGCAGGCCAGACCGAAGGTGGCCGGGAAGAGTGACGCCTTGCGCACCCAGCCGGCGGCCGTCTCCACGGTCGTGAGCAGAAAGCCGCTCGGCAGCTTCTCCTCGATTCCCATCAGATCCCTCTCAATGCCCTCAAGTCCTCTGATACGTGGGCCGGTTCTGGCTTGTCCGCTCGTTCACAAGCGGGTGCTCAGCCGGCGGACGGGTGGGCCACCACCCCGCGCTCTGACCACCCCGCGCTCAGTCCCACTCCAGACCGCCGCGCCGCCACACGTAGGCGTACGCAACGAAGACGGTGGCGATGAACAGGAGCATCTCGACCAGCCCGAAGATCCCCAGGGCGTCGAAGGTCACCGCCCAGGGGTAGAGGAAGACGATCTCGATGTCGAAGACGATGAAGAGCATCGCCGTCAGGTAGTACTTGATCGGGAACCGACCGCCGCCCACGGGCTGCGGGGTCGGCTCGATGCCGCACTCGTACGCCTCCAACTTGGCCCGGTTGTAGCGCTTGGGGCCGGTGAGTGAGGCCATCACGACGGAGCCGACCGCGAACGCCGCCGCGATGGCACCGAGTACGAGGATCGGCGCGTAGGCATTCATAGCCCCCGCTCCCTCCGTCCAGTCGTCCTTGACTGCAGATCGGAACCGGCAGGTCACACTGAGGTGAACCCGCGTTCCGGTTCCCGAGATCCACCTCATGTGAGGCAGTTCACAAAGCCTGGAACGAGCGCATCTTATGCCCGTCGGCTTGTGATCTGCGACACGCAGTTCAACGCCATCTTTGTGATCTACGACACCCTGTAAATGGGGTCGAATGTGAGCATGCCCAGATTTGTCGACGCAAAGCAGTCAAACGATCACAAGCGGTCGCATTTACTTGTGAAGTGGCAGGTCAGGGGCGTGTTCCTATATCAACTATGCGTCGTAGGGAGCAAATTTTCAGACGTCATGTTGACGTGTTATAGCGGCTCACTCGCAGGGGTGGCGGGGCCCGAACGCTCGCTTGACCCTTCGTTCACAAGCGCGCGAGCCTGCCGTCGGGCGGGGTTCCCTTCCCCCTCTCCCGCGCGCCCGCCGTCCCGCTCCGACGGTGCCCGCCGGAGCCGCGGGCCCTCGTGCTCCGGGGCGGGGCCCGCTACTGGCGGCCGGCCGTCTGCTCCCAGACCCAGGCCGCGATGCCCACCCGGTTGCGGGCGCCGATCTTGCGCTGGACATTGGCGAGGTGGTTCTTCACCGTCCCCGGTGAGATGAACAGCCCTGCGCCGATCTCGGCGTTGGTCGCACCGTCTGCCACCAGCTCGGCGATCTCCCTTTCTCTCGTGGTCAGTTCCTCCGTCGGCCCGGCTGTCGGCTGCGGAGCCGCCGCGGCCGCCTTCGCGCCCGGCCCCGACCTCAGCGCCGGCTTCGGCTCCGCGCCCGGGAGTGCCATGTGCCGCAGCAGCCGGACGGTGACCTGCGGGCTGATCAACGCGTCCCCGGCCATCGCCGCCCGGACCGCCTCGATCAGCAGCACCGGCCCCGAGCGCTTCAGCAGGAACCCGGCCGCTCCGTGCCGCAGCGCCGTGTGCACGTACTCGTCCAGGTCGAAGGTGGTCACCACGATCACCTTGCACTGGTCGGCCAACTGGCGTGTGACCTCCAGGCCGTCGAGCTTCGGCATCCGGATGTCCGCGAGCACCACATCCGGCCGCAGCCTCCGTGCCTCCGCCACCGCCGCGGCGCCGTCCGCCGCCTCCGCGACCACCACCATGTCCGGCTGGACGTCCAGGATCATCCGGAACGCGCTGCGGATGTCCGCCTGGTCGTCCGCGATCAGGATCCGAACCGGCCCTGTGCCACTGCCCATGTCCCGCACCTCTCCCCGTTGCCGACCTTCGTCGGCTCCTATCACGCCGGCCCCGTGCCGGCCTCCTCCAGCGGCAGCACCGCCGTCACCCGCCAGGCCTCCCGCTCGTACGGACCGGCTTCCAGCGAACCGCCGAGGGCCTCCACCCGGGCCGCCAACCCCGGCAGTCCGCTGCCGCCGCCCCGGCGCGGCCGCCCCGCCGGGCCCGGTGCCCGACCGTCGTTGGTCACGGTCAGCTCCAGCCGTCCACCGCTGCGGCAGGCCCGGATCTCGACCGCCCGCGCGGCCGGAGCGTGCCGCCGGACATTGGTCAGGGACTCGACCACGATCCGGTGGACGGTGCCCTCCACCTCGCGCGGCACCGGCTCCTCCGGCAACTCCAGGCGGACGTTCACGCCGCCCGTCGCGATGAACCGCTCGGCCACCTCGGCGAGTTCGGCGAGTCCGGGCTGCGGACCGCGGCCGCCCTGCTCCTCGCTGCGCAGCAGCTGTACCGTCCGGTCCAGCGAGGCCAGCGCCCGCTGCCCGGCCTGCTCTATTCGCTGGAACATCTCGGCCGCGCCGGCCGGATCGATCCCCGCCAGATAGGCCCCCGCCTGGGCCTGGGCGACCATGCCGCTGACATCGTGCGCCACGAAGTCGTGCAGGTCGTGGGCCAGTTCGAGCCGCTGGGCCCGTCTGGCCTCGGCCACCGCCTCGCGGCGCCCCTCGTCCAGGCCCCGCAGGTAGAGCCCGACCAGGACGGCCGGCAGGGAGAGCATCGATCCGAACCCGAAGAGCGTGAGCGTGTCCGCGGGCCCCTCGACGAACGCGAACCGGGACGGCCAGAGGGCGACCGCTCCGCAAGCCGTCCAGGCCGCCGCCGCGCACCGCGGGCCGTCCTCGGCGCGCAGGCTGACGACCACCGACAGCAGCAGGACGGCCAGCTCGACCAGGCCCGCCAGCCCGGCCCACCGCTGCCCCTCCGTCCAGCGGCCGAGGAGCCAGGCGGCGACCGTGACCACGACCGACGCTGCCCCGAGCGCCATGGTCACGGCCGCCGCCCCGTACCGCCCCCGCGCCACCCAGGCCGGCGGCACCAGGACCAGGACGATCCCGGACAGGATCTGAGTCATCGTCATCACCCCTTCTCGACCCTTCGACTGCCGTCACACTACGACGCCGCCCGGGCGGCGCGCCTGTGCCGATCGGCATATTTCAAAGGCCGGTTGAGCAGGAGGAACAGCCCGATCGGCATCTGCCGCGAACCCCTGGCGGGCCTCCAGTCTTGAGTCATCGCACCGGCCACGGAGGCCGGAGCCGAAGGGAGTCCACCACCATGTCGAAGCTCGTGATCACCGCCCGCGGCACCGCCCACCGGGCCGCGGCGACGGCCCCGAACGTCCCGCCCGCCCCGCGTTGGGCCCGGCTCGCCGCCGGGGCCGCAGTCCTCAGCACCATCCCCTCGGGGCTGTGGCGGATCGCCTTCGGCTTCGGCGTCCCGGTCGGCTTCTCCGGCGCGACGGCCGCGGCGTACGGCGCGCACCAGCCGGGCTGGGGCACGGTCTACTGCGTGGCGCTGAGCGCCCTGGCGGAGGCGCTGGCCTTCCTGACCCTGGGCCTGGTCCGGCCCTGGGGGCTGGTGGCGCCCCGGTGGATCCCCCTGATAGGTGGCCGTCGGGTCCGGCCGCTCGCCGCGATCGTCCCGGCACTGCTGGGCTCGGCGGTCCTCACCTATGTCGGCACGGCCGCACTGCTCGGCGGCTGGGCGCACAACCTGGCCGAGCCGGATTCCCCGCACGGCTTCGCCGCCGTGGTGATGACGCTCGCCTACCTGCCCCTGGTCGCCTGGGGCCCGCTGCTCGGCGCGGTCGCCCTCGACTACGCCCGCCGGACGCTGCGGCGGCGCCGGTGACGAGGACGGCGGGTCACACCGGAGCCGGCTCCGCGCCCGGCCCCACCGCGTCGGTCCCGCTCTCGCACTCGCCCCCGGCCGGGCGCGGCGCCGGAGCGGGGGCGACAGCCGGGGCGGGGGCGGGTACGGGGGCGGTGCGCCGGCCCCACTCGGTCGCGACCAGCACCAGGGCTCCGCCGAGCAGGGCGAGCGGGCCCATGCGGTTCCCGGCCACGGTGATGCCGAAGACGGCGGCCCAGAGCGGCTCGGTCCCGAGCAGCAGGCTCACCCGCGAGGGCGACGTGGCCCGCACGGCCCACATCTGGACGAAGAAGGCGAACAGGGTGCAGAACAAGGACAGGTGCAGCAGCCAGCCCCACTGGCCGGCCCCGTACGAACGCGCGACCGTCCACGGCGCGGGTCCGACCAGGAACGCGACGGCGGCGAACACGCCGGTGGCCACCGCGAGTTGGACCCAGGTGACGGCGAGCACATCGGTGTCGCGGACGGCCCGGGTGCGGGCCATCGCGAGGACGTACGCCGAGCGGACGAGGGCAGCGCCCAGCACCAGTAGGTCACCGAGTGCCGGAGGGCGCAGCCCGCCGTCCCCGGTGAGCAGGGCGACGCCGAGGACGGCCAGCCCGGCGGCGGCGAGGAAGGCCTTCGGCGGCGCGGTCCGGGCGAGGGCGCTCTCGCCGAGCGGCGTGAGCACCATCGCGAGGCTGATGATCAGCCCGGCATTGGTCGCGGAGGTGTGCACGGCTCCGTAGGTCTCCAGCAGGAAGATCCCGCTGAGCACCAGCCCCAGTGCGGCGCCGCCGAGCCACTCGGCGCGGCTCAGCCTCCGCAGGGCACGCCAGGCGACCAGCCCGAGCAGCGGCAGCACCAGGCCGAACCGCAGCACCAGCATCGCCACGACCGTCCCGGGCTCGGCCACCCGCTGGACGGCGAGGAAGCTCGATCCCCACACCACGGCCACGAGCAGGACCGGAAGATCGCGAAGGACCGACGAGGACGAACCCTCGGACGGGTCGGACAAGGAGGCTGGCATGCGAAAGATCCCTCCGAACGAACGGAACCGGCGGGCGCGAGTACCGTACGGCGTCGGACGGACCCAGGAGCCGGGCGGAAGGCCCGGCAGTGGACGGGGCGGTGCGCGGAGCAAGGGGGCGCCATCTTCGCGCACCGGGCCCCCGATGATCAATGCCCTCCACGGGCACGGTTGGGTCAGGCGGAGAGCAGACCGTTCGCCGCGGCGATCGCCTCGATGTCGGCCGGGGTGCCGGACATGATGGCGCGGACGTGCTCGGTGACCAGCTCCACCGGCCAGTCCCACCAGGCCGCACGGAGCAGACGCTCGATGTCGGCGTCGTCGAAGCGGCGGCGGATCGGGCGGGCCGGGTTGCCGCCGACGACGGTGTAGGGCTCGACGTCGGCGGTGACCATCGCCCCGGCCGCGATGATGGCACCGTCGCCGATCCGGACGCCGGGCAGGACGGTGGCCCCGTGGCCGAACCAGACGTCGTTGCCGACCACGGTGTCACCCCGGCTGGGCAGGCCCGTGACGATGTCGAGGGTCCGCTCGGTCCAACTGCCGCCGAACATCGTGAAGGGGAAGGTGGAGACGCCGACGGTCGGGTGGGCGGCGCCGGCCATCAGGAAGCGGGTGCCGGTGGCGATCGCGCAGTACCTGCCGATCACCAGCCGCTCGGGGCCGTACGCGTAGAGGACGTTGCGCTCCTCGAAGCGGGTGGCACCGTCGGGGTCATCGAAGTAGGTGTACTCGCCGACCTCGATCCTCGGGTCGGTGACGAGCGGGCGCAGCAGGACGACCCGGTCGTGGCCGGCAAGCGGGTGGAGGGCGGTGGGGTCGGGAACGGCAGTGGCGGACACGCGGGCTCCTCTCGTAATGCGACGCAAGTCGCATTACGATGAGCATGGCACGGCCGCCACCCCACAGCAAGCCTTAATGCGACTGGAGTCGACTTTGACTGGAGCAACCCACCCCGCACCGGAGCCCCGCACCCCCACCCCGCGCCCGGGCGGCCGCAGCACCCGGGTCCGGGCGGAGGTGGTCGCCGCCACGCTCGCCGAGGTGGCCGAGAAGGGGTACGACGGGCTCACCGTCGAGGCGGTCGCCGCCCGCTCCGGCGTCCACAAGGCGACCCTCTACCGGCGCTGGGGCGGAGTGGACGGCCTCGTCGCCGACGCCCTGACCGCCTCCGCCGACCAGCCCTGGCCCCTGCCCGACACCGGCGACCTCCGGCAGGACCTCCGCCGGATCACCCAGGAGGTGTTCAGCGTCTTCACCGATCCGGAGCTCGGCCCCACGCCCACCGCGCTGATCTCCGCGGCCCAGCGCTCGGACACCGGCGCGGCCGCCCTGCGCGCCTTCTTCGCGGCCCGCCACCGCCAGGCCGCCGAGGTGGCCGAAAGGGCCGTCGCCCGGGGCGAGCTGCCCTCCGGGACGGACGGCACCGAGGTGGTCCGGGCCGCCACCGCGCCGCTCTACTACCGCCTCTTCGTCTCCGGCGAGCCGCTGGACGCCCGCACCGCCGAGCGGGCCGCCGACGCCGCGGCCATGGCCGCCCGCGCCGGACTCTTCACACCCACCACGACCACCCCGGAGCAGAACTGACAAACCATCACACTGTCGCCGCCCGGGGAGCCACGGCCGCCCCAACCCCTACCGCATCCCCATCCGGCCGTGGATGATGCACCCATGACAACACCGCCGTCCACCACCCCCCGGAAGGCCCGTCACGTGAAGCGCAAGCACTGGGCGCTGGTCGCCGCCGCCACCGTCCTCCCGCTCGTGGCGAGCACCGGCACCGCCATCGCGGACACCCCCGCGGCCGCGACCCCCGCTACCGGCTGCGCCTACACACCGGCCGTCCCGGCCGACAACTTCAAGGGCATCCCGGTGTTCGACGCCAAGAAGGCGGCGAGGCCCTACCGCGCGACACTGCGGACCAGCCAGGGCCAGATCAGCTTCGAGGCCCTGACCGACAAGGCGCCCTGCACCACCTTCTCGTTCCGGTTCCTCGCCGAGCACGACTACTTCGACCGCAGTCACTGCCACCGCCTCACCACCCAGCGGATCTACGTCCTCCAGTGCGGCGACCCGACCGGCACGGGCAGCGGCGGTCCCGGCTACTCGTTCCCGGACGAGAACCTGACCGGCGCCACCTACCCGGCCGGCACCGTGGCCATGGCCAACGCCGGCCCGAACACCAACGGCAGCCAGTTCTTCTTCGTCTGGAAGGACACCAAGCTCTCCCCCGCCTACACCCCCTTCGGCCGGATCACCGGCGGTCTGGACGTGCTCCAGAAGATCGCCGCCGGCGGCGAGGACGACCAGAACAACCCGGGCGACGGCTTCCCCAACCTCCCGGTGAACATCCGCAACGTGAAGATCAGCGCCCGCTGAGGCTGCTCGTCCCCGGCGGGCCGGACAGCCCCGGCCCGCTCCCGCCCGCCCCCGCTCCCGTACGGTGGCAACACCAACGACACCGCGTGGGAGCAGGAGCAACGCCGCATGGACAGCCGGATCTGGGAGAGCGTCGACGACCTGGTCGCACGGCTGGACGAGCAGAGCACGCAGTCGCCCCAGGAGGAGCGACTGCTGCGGATCCTCAAGCTCTCCGAGGAGGTCGGCGAGGTCGGTGCCGCGGTGATCGGCGCCACCGGCCAGAACCCGCGCAAGGGGGTCACCCACACCTGGGAGGACGTCCAGCACGAGCTCTGCGACGTCGTCTTCACCGCCCTCGTCGCCCTGAGGACCCTCACCCCCGACGCGGCCCGGATCTTCGACGAGCGTCTCGCCTACGTCGAGCAGCGCTCCGCCGCCTCCCGCCGGGCGCCGGAGGCACCCCGGGCGGCCGAACAGCCGTAGGGCCGGCGGGGACGGACATCCCCACCGGCCCCAACACCCGGTCCGCGCCAGGCGTTCGGCGTCCGGCCCTTCGGCGTCAGCCGCCAGGCATCAGGCGCCAGAGACCAGCCGTCAGGCACCAGCTGTCAGGCACCAGGCGCCAGAGACCAGCCGTCAGGCGTTCGGCGCGACCCTGGCGAGGCCGTTGATCACGCGGTCCATCGCGTCGCCGCCCTGCGGGTCGGTGAGGTTGGCGAGCAGCTTGAGGGTGAAGCGCATCAGCATCGGGTGGGTGAGGCCGCGCTGGGTGGCGATCTGCATCACCTTGGGGTTGCCGATGAGCTTCACGAAGGCGCGGCCCAGCGTGTAGTAGCCGCCGTACACGTCCTTGAGGATGCGCGGGTAGGCCTGGAGGGCGCGCTCGCGGCCGCCGTCGGTGACCCGGGCGAGGGCCTGCACGATGACCCCGGCGGCGATCTGCCCGGATTCCATCGCGTAGGCGATGCCCTCGCCGTTGAACGGGTTGACCATGCCGCCCGCGTCGCCGACGAGCAGCAGGCCGCGGGTGTAGTGCGGCTGCCGGTTGAAGGCCATCGGCAGCGCTGCGCCGCGGATCGGCTCGGTCATGTTCTCGGGGGTGTAGCCCCACTCCTCCGGCATGTTGGCGCACCAGGCCTTGAGCACCTCGCGCCAGTCCAGCTCGCCGAACGCCGGCGAGGAGTTGAGGATGCCGAGGCCCACGTTGGAGGTGCCGTCGCCCATGCCGAAGACCCAGCCGTACCCGGGCAGCAGCTTGCGGTCGCCGTCGCGGGTGTCCCACAGCTCCAGCCAGGACTCCAGGTAGTCGTCGTCGTGGCGCGGCGAGGTGAAGTAGGTGCGGTAGGCGACGCCCATCGGGCGGTCCTCGCGCCGGTGCAGGCCCATGGCGAGCGAGAGCCGGGTGGAGTTGCCGTCGGCGGCGACCACCAGCGGGGCCCGGAAGGTGACCGGCCGCTTCTCGTCGCCGAGCTTGGCGGTGACGCCGACGATCCGGCCGGTGCGCTCGTCCAGGACCGGCCCGCTGACGTTGCAGCGCTCGTAGAGCCGCGCGCCCGCCTTCTCGGCCTGACGGGCGAGCAGCTCGTCGAAGTCGGCGCGCTTGCGCACCAGGCCGTAGTCGGGGAAGGAGGACAGCTCGGGCCAGTCCAGCTCCAGCCGGACGCCGCCGCCGATGATGCGCAGGCCCTTGTTGTGCAGCCAGCCGTTCTCGGTGGAGACGTCGATGCCCATGTCCACCAGCTGCTTGGTGGCGCGCGGGGTCAGGCCGTCGCCGCACACCTTCTCACGCGGGAAGGCGGTCTTCTCCAGCAGCAGCACGTCCAGCCCGGCCTGGGCCAGGTAGTACGCGGTGGTGGCGCCGGCCGGGCCCGCGCCGACCACGATGACGTCGGCCGTGCTCTCGACGGGGCTGTCCGGCTTCGTCAGATCGGCTGCGGTCTCGGACACGTGGACACACTCCTGGAACTGCGGCGGGGGACGGCGGCTTTGTCTCCGGCAGTCTAGTTCCGCTCACGCCACCGGATGCGCCCCCGCCCCCGACCTCCGGCTCCGCCCGTCAGCCCCGACCGCCCCAACCACCAACCCGAGCCGAGCAGCCGGGCGGCCGAGCGACCGGGCGACCGGGGCGCGGGCCCACCGAGCCCGCCGAGCCCCGAGCCCGCCAAGCCCGGCTACGCGATCTTGTACGCCCGGTGCAGCGCGACGATCCCGCCGGTCAGGTTCCGCCAGGCGACCTTCGACCAGCCGTTGTCCTGGAGCTTGGCGGCCAGCCCCGGCTGGTCCGGCCAGGCCCGGATGGACTCGGCGAGGTAGACGTACGCCTCCGGGTTGCTGCTGACGGCGGTCGCCACCGGCGGCAGCGCGCGCATCAGGTACTCGGTGTAGACCGTCCGGAACGGCGTCCAGGTCGGGGTGGAGAACTCGCAGATCACCAGCTTGCCGCCGGGCTTGGTGACCCGCTGCATCTCGCGCAGCGCCTCGTCGGTGTCCTGGACGTTGCGCAGCGCGAAGGAGATCGTCACCGAGTCGAAGGTGTCGTCCGCGAACGGCAGCCGGGTGGCGTCGCCGGCGGTGAGCGCCAGCTCGGGGTGGCGGCCCTTGCCCTCGGTGAGCATGCCGACCGAGAAGTCGCACGGGACGACCTTCGCACCGGCCTCGGCGAAGGGCAGCGAGGAGGTGCCGGTGCCGGCCCCGAGGTCGAGCACGAGGTCCCCCGGGCCGGCGGCCACCGCCTCGGCCACCGCCCGGCGCCAGGCGCGGGCCTGGCCGAGGGAGAGCACGTCGTTGGTGCGGTCGTACTTGGCCGCGACGTCGTCGAACATGGCGGCGACTTCGTGCGGCTGCTTGTCCAGAGAGGCTCGGGTCACGCCCCCCATTGTTCACCCTCGCACGGACACCCCGACCAACGGGGCCGCGCCCACGGACCTCACCGGCCTCACCCACGGACCTCACCGGCCTCACCCACGGACCTCACCGGCCGGGCCCACGGTCCTCACCGGCCGGGCCGTACCCGCACGCCCCCCTCAGTGCTGGGCGCGCCGCCCGCCCGCGCGGCGCCGCCGCCGGGACCGCTTGCCGTGGGTTATCGCGGGCATCCCGTCCGCGAGCGCCCCCGCCGCCAGCGCGAGGTTGGCGGCCAGCGCTCCCTGCCCGCTGCGGACCGCGAGGGCCTTGTGGTGCCGACGGATGCGCAGCACGCAGATCACGAAGAACACGAGGGCCACCGGCACGCTGAACCGGGCCAGGCCCACGCCGACCGGCTGCGGGTAGGTGTCGCCGCAGATCCGTACCGCGCCCGGGTCGTCGGCGGCGTGCTCCAGGCAGACCGCGTCGCCGACCTTGGCGCTGTCCGAGAGCGGCAGCGCGGCCGCGGTGTGCGGCTCCCCGTCGGCCCGGTAGCTGACGGCGCTGTAGGTGCCGCCACCGGTCGGGAGCTGGGTGACGACCCCCTCGACTCTCACCGGGTGCGCCTCGATCCGGTCGGCCTGGTCGGCCTGGCGCCAACCCAGCAGGCACATGCCGACGGCCAGCACTGCGCTGAGCACGGCGGCGAGGTACCAACCACGGCCCATCCGCGGGGTGCGCGGCGGGGGAACGGTCGCGGTTCGCATGGTTCCTGTCCTGGCTTGCCGTCGGGGCCGGGGACACGGCCCCGCCACCCGCGGGCGCGGGCGGTGGTGTGGTGAGGGTACGGAGTGGGTGAGCTGTCCGGGATCGTATCCGCTGGCGGGCCCTCAGGTCACGATGAAGGGACAATCACTCTCCGGTACCGGACCCGGAGTTCGGGTGCACACGAAGGAAGTCCCGTGCGCCACAAGGAAATCCGCCTACTGACGAGTACGTCACACCCGCCGTGACGCCCGTCTCAGCGTCGGCGGTACACCAACCGCCCGCCCAGCACCGTGGCCAGGCACCCGCCGGCCACCGGTTGCGCGCCCTCGTCCCCCGCGACCGCGGCCGTCGCGAACACCGCGAAGTCCGCCCGGCCCCCGACCGCCACCCGCCCGTACACGGCCTCGGCGAACGGCAGGACGGCCAGCGGGTCCAACAGCCGCGCGCCACCGTCCTGCGGCCCGCTGCCCTCCGGCCCGCCGTCCTGCGGCCCGCCGCCCACCCCGCCGGACGCCACAGCGGACGCCACAGCGGACGACACGGCGGAACCGGGCAGCCCCACGACCCCCGACCGCGCCACCGCCGTCCGCACCGAGGCCCGCTCGAAGGGCCCGGCCACCGCCGTCACCCCGTACCCGAGCATCCGCTGCAGCCCCCGCCGGGCGCTGGCCCCGCACCGCGCCTCGTCGGTGGACCCGGCCAGCCCGTCCGCCACCGGTTCGACGCCGACCTCCTCCCGCGGATCCGGGTGGTACGCGCGTTCCAACAGCCAGTGCCCGTACGGATTGCGCAGCCCGGGGGCGAGCACGGCCGCCCCCCAGTCCCGCACCCGCGCGCCCGGGTACCCGGCCGCCAGCTCCCCGTACGGCCCGACCGCCTCGACCAGCTCGCCACGCACCACCACCGCCCCGTCGGCGATGGACGGGGCGGTGGGATCGGCCGGGTCGGGCAGCACGAACGCCGCCCGGTGCAGAGTCAGCACAACAGCGCCTTCGACTTCGACAACAACGGCAAGTGCAACGGCAACGGCAACGGCAACAGCGCCGACGCCGGCACCGCCATCAGCGGCACCGGTACCGGCACGACAAGAAGGGAGGAGGAACGAGGACTCAGTTGTCCAGGATCTTCAGCTCGGGGTGCGCGGTGCCGCCCTCGATCGCCGTGGAGGCGATGTGCGAGGCGACCCGCGGGTCGACCGGGTCGTTGGCCGGGTCGTCCAGCACCCGCAGGTGCTCGTACGTGGTCGAGCGCTGCGCCGGGACGCGGTCGGCGGCCCGGATGAGGTGGATCAGCTCGGTGAGGTTGGAGCGGTGCTTGGCGCCCGCCGCCGAGACGACGTTCTCCTCCAGCATCACGGACCCGAGGTCGTCCGCACCGTAGTGCAGCGACAGCTGGCCGGCCTCCTTGCCGGTGGTGAGCCAGGAGCCCTGGATGTGGGCGACGTTGTCGAGGAACAGGCGGGCGATCGCGATCATCCGCAGGTACTCGAAGACGGTGGCCTGGGTCGAGCCCTTCAGGTGGTTGTTCTGCGGCTGGTAGGTGTACGGGATGAAGGCCCGGAAGCCGCCGGTGCGGTCCTGCACGTCGCGGATCATCCGCAGGTGCTCGATCCGCTCGGCGTTGGTCTCGCCGGTGCCCATCAGCATGGTGGAGGTGGACTCCACGCCGAGGCCGTGGGCGATCTCCATGATCTCCAGCCAGCGCTCGCCGGACTCCTTCAGCGGGGCGATCGCCTTGCGCGGCCGCTCCGGCAGCAGCTCGGCGCCGGCGCCGGCGAAGGAGTCCAGGCCCGCCTTGTGGATCCGGGTGATGGCCTCCTCGACGGAGACGCCCGAGATCCGCGCCATGTGCTCGACCTCGGAGGCGCCCAGCGAGTGGATCACCAGCTGCGGGAAGTCGGCCTTGATCGCCGAGAACGCGCGCTCGTAGTACTCCACGCCGTAGTCCGGGTGGTGGCCGCCCTGGAACATGATCTGGGTGCCGCCCAGCTCGACCGTCTCGGCGCAGCGGCGCAGGATCTCGTCGAGCTCGCGTGACCAGCCCTTGTCGCTCTTCGGCGGCACGTAGAAGGCGCAGAACTTGCACGCCGTCACGCAGACGTTGGTGTAGTTGATGTTGCGCTCGATGATGTACGTCGCGATGTGCTCGGTACCCGCGTAGCGGCGGCGGCGCACCGCGTCGGCGGCGGAGCCGAGCGCGTGCAGCGGCGCGGAGCGGTAGAGCTCCAGCGCCTCCTCCGGGGTGATCCGGCCGCCTGCGGCGGCCCGGTCGAGCACGGCCTTCAGGTCGGTGCTGGACGCATCGAGGGTGGTCGCTGCGAGCTCGGTCACCTGGCGGCCTTCTCTCTCTCAAGTGCTACTCGGGTACGGCCGAACCAGCCTACGCCAGCACATTCCGCCGCCCGCGTCAGCCCGCTGAACAGCGCGCGGAGCACCCCGGACCAGCCCCGAGCAGCTCGGACCACGCCTCAACCGTTCGCCCTGCGCATCGTGCCCGCCGGGTTCCCGGCCGGCGGGTCGGCGGAGGTGAAACGGACCGTCCCGTCGGACTGGAGGGTGAGCGTCTCCGCGTTGGAGCCGCCGGTGCAGGCGCCGGGGATCGAGGAGCGGACCAGCCGGGACTGGAACACCAGCACAGTGGCGGAGGCCGACCTGAGCGTCCAGGCGCCCTCGCAGCTGATCGAGATCAGCCCGGAGGCCGCGTTGCGGCTGGTGGTGCTCTCCTGACCGATCGCCGCCGGACGGACGGTGAGCGTGGTGGTCCCGGCGGGCAGCCCCTTGTCGGTGACCATGTCCCCGCTCCAGGTGCCCAGGAAGGCGGCGGGCACCACGCTCGGCCCGCCCGTCCCGGGTGGCGCCGCGCCCGGGGCGGGCGGCGTCGCGCTCCCCGGAGCACCGGGGGCCGACGCCACCCCGGAGCCGAAGGCCCCGCTCGGCAGGACGGCCTGGCTCGGATCGACCGACACCTCCGGCAGCGGCCCCACCGTCGGCGACGGCCCCGAGGCCGCCGGTTCGGCCCGGTGCAGCCACTCGTACAGCCCGTACCCGCCGCCCCCGAGCACCGCGAGCGCCGTCACGGCCGCCACGACCGCCACCCCGGGCCGGACGCGCCGCGGCCGCGCCCCCGCCGGCTCGTCCCAGACACCCGAGCACAGCGGCTGCCGATCCCCCTCGCCCTCCGGCCCGCCCCCGGATGCGACGGTCGGAGTCCGCACCACCCCGGAAGCACCCGCCTCCGGAGCCGGCTCCCCCGAAGCCCCCGGAATCCCCTCCGGGTCCGAGTCCGGGTCCAAGTCGAGGTCCAGGTCCAGCAGCCCCACCGCACTGCGCCCCACCCCCGCCGCCAGCTCCGCCGGCAGCCAGCCGCCGTGCGACAGCCGGGTGGCGGCCGTGCCGTCCGGGTCCAGCCGGTCGTGGAGCTGCCGCGGGGTGGGGCGAGCGGCCGGGTCCTTGGCCAGGCAGGCGAGGACGGTCCCCCGCAGCGGCTCGGGCAGTCCGGCCACGTCCGGTTCCTCGTGCAGCACCCGGTAGAGCAGCACGGCCGCGCTGACCCCCTCTCCGAAGGGGTGCACGCCGGACCCGGCGAAGGCGAGGACGGCGCCGAGCGAGAAGACGTCCCCGGCCGGCCCGACCGCCTGCCCGTTCGCCTGCTCGGGTGACATGAAGCCGGGCGAACCGACCACGTAACCGGAACGGGTGAGGCCGCCGGCGGCGTCCAGTGCCCGGGCGATCCCGAAGTCGATCAGCCGGGGCCCGTCCAGGGTGAGCAGCACGTTGGAGGGTTTGACGTCCCGGTGCACCAGGCCGAGCCCGTGGACGTGGGCCAGCGCCCCGGTGAGTCCGACGCCGAGCGAGCGCACGGCCGGCTCGGGCAGCGGCCCGTACGTCCGGACGGCCTCGCCGAGCGCGGGGCCCGCCACGTAGCCGGTGGCGACCCAGGGCTGCCCGCCCTCGGTGTCGGCGTCCAGGACCGGCGCGGTCCACGCGCCGCCGACCCGCCGGGCGGCGGCCACCTCCTGCCGGAACCGGGCGCGGAACTCGGCGTCGTCCGCGAGTTCCGACCGCACCACCTTGACGGCGACGGTGCGCCCGCCGGCCGTCCGGCCGAGGTAGACCCGGCCCATCCCGCCCGCGCCGAGCCGCCGCAGCAGCCGGTAGCCGCCCACCTGGCGCGGATCGTCCGACCCCAGTGCCCGCATCCCCGTACGCTCCCTCGCCCGCTCGGCCACGCGCGCCGACCACCGACCGCCGACCGCCGGGGGCCGAGCGGCCACCCGGCCGGCCGACCCCCCGGGTCAGCCGTCCGGTCGGCCGGCCGACCGACCGTCAGCCGGACGCGCCTCGGGTGCAGACCGTACCGGGCCCGGCCGGGCCCCGCCCGGCCCGCGGACCGGAACGGGGCCAGGAGCCGGACCGCGCGCCCCCGGGGGGCCGTCGTCACACTCCCGTCGCCCCGCGGGCGGGGGCGAGGACGGGCCCTACGACCCCAGCGGCAGCGCCGCCGGCTCCAGCAGCCGCACCGCGACGTCCGGGGCGAACCCGCTGTCGTGCGCGACCCGCCGGGCGAACTCCGTGACCCCGGCCAGCTGCCGCTCGCCGAGCGAGAAGTCGAGCGCCTCGCTGAAGTACCGCTCCAGCACGTCCGCCCCGATGGTCTCCCAGCGGGCGGCCTGCTCGGCGACCTTGGTGGCCTCCACCAGCGACAGGTCGCGGGACTCCAGGAAGGCCCGGTGCACCGCGGCGGTCATCTCCGGGGCGCGCTCGGCGAACTCGCGCCGCACCGCCCAGACCGCGAAGACGAAGGGCAGTCCGGTCCACTCCTTCCACATCTCGCCGAGGTCGTGGACGGTCAGCCCGAGGTCGGCGGCCTGCCCGAGGTAGGCGCGCAGGGCCGGGTCGCCGATCAGGACGGCGGCGTCGGCCTCGGCGAGCATGGAGCTGAGGTCCGGCGGGCAGCTGAAGTAGTCCGGGCGCACGCCCTCGCGCTCCTCCAGGAGCAGTCGGGCGAGCCGTACGGAGGTGCGGCTGGTGGAGCCGAGGGCGACCCGGCGGCCGTCGAGGTCGGCGAGCGGCACCTTGCTCACGATCAGGCAGGACATCACCGGGCCGTCGCTGCCGACCGCGATGTCCGGCAGGACGAGCAGGTCCTCCGCGTTGCGCAGGTACTCCACGCAGGTGATGGGGCCGATGTCCAGGGCGCCGTCGACGAGCTGGTCGCTCAGCTTCTCCGGGGTGTCCTTGGTGAGATCCAGATCGAGCAGGTTGCCGGTCCTGGCGAGCCCCCAGTAGAGGGGGACGCAGTTCAGGAACTGGATGTGGCCGACCCGCGGCCTGACCGGGGTGTCCTGCCGGGGCTCCCGCGTCCGCGCGTCCGGTGTTCGTGCTTCCGGTGCTGCCACTGCGCCGCTCCCTTGCTGTTCGTGCCTCCCCGCAGCGTATGCCTGCTGTCGGCGGTGGCTCGCACCGGCCACCCGACACGCCCTCACGCGCCGCCGGCGGGCCTTTCCGCGCCCGCCCCCACCTTGACGAACGGCCTGACGCACACCCTCCCGACCGGCCGACGGCCGCCCGGCAACCGACCCGGCGAACACCCGCAACAGCCTTGCGCCCGGCCCCTGTGAGCGCCTCAGGACCGCCCTACGACACGCGCCTTCCACGCCGTAAGTGACCTCTGGTCGTCACAGCGGCCGCATGCTAGCGTTGCCCTCAGTTGCAGTTTGATTCCCCTTGCAGTACTTGAAGCCTGCGGAGCATGTAACCGCAGGCTTTTTGTAGTTTTTCAGCAATATCGAAAAATTTCGGACACGTCCGGAGGCAGGGCGATCAGCGCAGCGGACCGGGTGCCACACGGTGTGGCCCCCGACACGCCTCGCAAGGAGAACGGCATGGCCACGGGAACCGTCAAGTGGTTCAACGCTGAGAAGGGCTTCGGCTTCATCGCCCAGGAGGGCGGCGGCCCGGACGTCTTCGTCCACTACTCCGCCATCAACGCGAACGGCTTCCGTTCGCTGGAGGAGAACCAGGCGGTCACCTTCGACGTCACCCAGGGCCCGAAGGGCCCGCAGGCGGAGAACGTCACCGCTGTCTGACCATCCTCTGATGATCTGATCGCTCGTGGACCCCGACGGGTCCGCCGGCGGCTCCCGACAGCCGCCACCATGAGCACAAGAGCAGTACCCAAGGGGGCCCGCCCGTCCGGCGGGCCCCCTGCCTTTTTTCGAACGCCTTCCGGCCGAACTCCACTCGAACGTCACTCGAACATCGAACGGGCGGTTCGGGCCGGGAAGTTCGGGTGCGGAGAAAAGGAATGCGGAAAGGGCCCTCCCCCGTCACCGGGAGAGGGCCCTTTCCGTCCGGTCGATCGGACGTCCCCTCTGGCGTCCGATCGGGCATTCGGCCTCCGGCTGAGCGGCCGGACCGGAGGCCGAACGAGCCTCAGGCCGCGGCCGTGGCCGCTCCGCCCTGGGCGGCGACGACGGCCGGCTTGGCGTCCTCCTCGTACAGGTCCCCGGACGGGTTGTTGTACGCGGCGACGTCCAGGATCTTCTCCCGGGCGGCGACCACGATCGGCACGACGACCTGGCCGGCGACGTTGGTCGCGGTGCGCATCATGTCCAGGATCGGGTCGATGGCGAGCAGCAGGCCGACGCCCTCCAGCGGCAGGCCCAGGGTGGACAGGGTCAGCGTCAGCATGATGATCGCGCCGGTGAGGCCCGCGGTGGCGGCCGAGCCGACCACCGAGACGAAGGCGATCAGGATGTAGTCCTTGATGCCCAGCTCGATGTTGAAGACCTGGGCGACGAAGATCGCGGCGACGGCCGGGTAGATCGAGGCGCAGCCGTCCATCTTGGTGGTGGCGCCGAACGGCACGGAGAAGGACGCGTACTCGCTCGGGACGCCGAGGCGCTCGGTGACGCGGCGGGTGACCGGCAGGGTGCCGACCGAGGAGCGGGAGACGAAGGCCAGCTGGATGGCGGGCCAGGCGCCCTTGAAGAAGTGCAGCGGGTTGAGCCCGGCGGCGAAGCGCAGCACCAGCGAGTAGACGACGAACAGCACCAGCGCGCAGCCGAGGTAGATGTCCAGGGTCAGCGTGGCGAAGGGCTTGAGCAGGTCCCAGCCGTACTTGGCGACGGACTTGCCGATCAGGCCGAGGGTGCCGAGCGGGGAGAGCCGGATGACCCACCACAGGGCGGTCTGGGTCAGCTCCAGCACGGACTCGCTGAGCTTGAGGACCGGCTCGGCCTTGGCGCCGAGCTTGATGATCGCCGCGCCGACCACGACCGCCAGGAAGACGATCTGGAGCACGTTCACCTTGGCGAACGAGTCGACGATGTTGGTCGGGAAGATCCCGGTCAGGAAGTCGATCCAGGTGCCCTTGGAGTCGAGCGCCTTGAGGCCCTCGGTCTTCAGGTTGGTGCCCTCGCCCGGGTTGGTCAGCAGGCCCAGGCCGATGCCGATGCCGACCGAGATCAGCGAGGTGATCATGAACCAGAGCAGCGTGCGGGTGGCCAGGCGGGCCGCGTTGGTGACGTTGCGCAGGTTGGCGACGCTCACCACGATCGCGGTGAACACCAGCGGCGGGACGGCGACCTTGAGCAGCTGGACGAAGATCTTGCCGATCGTCTCCAGGGTGGTGGCCAGCCAGGAGATGTCGGCGGCGCGGGCCAGGTAGCCGAGGCCGACGCCGAGCACGAGGCCGGCGACGATCTGCACCCAGAAGGGCGTCTTGCGGATGCGGGCGAGCACGGACGGCGACGAGGTCGCCTCGGGCGCTGTGGACATGGGGGAGCGTCTCCGGGGGAGGGCGTTGCTGACGGTGAGGTGGGGGCGGAGCAGGCGGCACGGCGCGGGGCCGGACGAAGGGGTCGGCCCCCGATCAGGGGCGTGCCGCCGCGGTACAGCTCGGGGCGGTACAGCGCATGGCGCGGCAACGGCCCATGGCGCGACAACGGCGCGGACTGTCCACAGCACCGGTCAGAGCACACGGGCGGGCGGCGCCGGGCAGCGGGCCCGGGCCGTGCATCCGCAGTGCGTCTGAGGCTGTCATGGCCGATACGTTAGCAGCAAAGGTTTGAGATGTTCAAAGTACTTGTTTGAGGTCACGGAGAGTTCCTGCCCACCCGAACCCCGCCGCGAACCCGCGCTCCGGACACGAACGAAGCTGACGCCCCATCAGGACGGCTCGATGGTCCGATTGACCGCTGAACGGTTATACGTATAACTTTGGCGGCGTCCCCGCCCCTGCCTGCCCACCCGGAGAGGACGCCGATGGGCTACCTCGCCCTGCTCCGTGCCCCGCACGTCACCCGCCTGCTGTTCGGCACCCTGCTCGGCCGCCTGCCCGCCGGCATGACCGCCCTCGTCATCGCCCTCGCGCTGCGCGACGCCGGAGTGGCGTACGGCCGGGTCGGACTGGCCACCTCCTGCTACGCGATCGCCGCCGCCGTCGGCGGGCCGGTGCTCGGCCGGATCATCGACCGCACCGGACAGCCGCGCGTCCTGCTCGCCTCCGCCGTGGTGGCCGGCGGCGGGTACGCGCTGCTCGCCCTCGCCCCCGGCTCCGCGATCGGCGCGCCGCTCGGGGCCGCGATCGCCGGCCTCGCCATGCCCCCGCTGGAGCCCTGCCTGCGCTCGCTCTGGCCGGACGTGGTCGAGGAGAAGCAGCTCGACACCGCGTACGCCTTCGACTCCGCCTCCCAGCAGATCCTCTACGTGGCCGGCCCGCTGGCCGTCGCCGCCATCTCCGGACTGTTCAGCCCGGTCGCCGCGCTCTGGGTGGCCGCCGGACTCGGACTGGCCGGCGCGCTGATCGTGGCCACCACCGGACCCGCCCGGTCCTGGCGCGCCCCGGCCCGGGAACAGTCCGCCGGACTGCTCGGACCGCTGCGCTCCCCCGGGCTGGTGCTGCTGCTGGTCGGACTGGCCGGGGCCGGCTGGGCCGTCGGCGCGCAGAACGTGCTGTTCATCGCCTACGCCGAGCGGAACGTCGGCGCGCTGCCCGGCGGCGGAGGCACCCTGCTCGCCCTGGCGGCGCTCGGCGGCCTGCTCGGCGCACTCGCCTACGGCGCCGTCAGCTGGCGGCAGACCACGGCCACCCGCACCTGGATGATGGCCCTCGCGATGGCCGCCTCCTACCTGCCGCTGATCGCCCTGCCCGGGCCGTACCCGATGGCCGCGCTGGCCTTCCTCTCCGGGATCATGCTGGCCCCGCTGCTGGCGGCGGCGTTCGTGCTGGTCGCCGAACTGGCGCCGACCGGCACCGTCACCGAGGCCTTCGCCTGGCTGGTGACGCTGTTCGCCACCGGCAACTCGCTCGGCTACGCCGTCTCCGGCAAGCTCGCCGAGGACTCGCTGCGCCCGGTGGCCCTGTGCGCGGTGGGCGGCATCGCGCTCGGCGGGCTGCTGCTGTTCGGCGCCCGGCGCTGGTTCCACCCGGCGCCGGTCGCCCCCGCCGAGCAGCCCGTCCCGGTGGGCTGACCCGCCCCCACGAACGACCGCGCCCGCCGGTGGTCTGGCCGGCGGGCGCGGTCTTGTCCTTCCTGTCCTTCACCTACGGGTGATCAGCCACGCGCGGTCAGCTGTGGCGGCCCCGACGGCGCCGGGCGACCACCGTGAACAGCACGCCGAGGCCCAGGGCGGCGGCGCCGAGAGCGGCCGGCAGCAGACCGGGCCCACCGGTGTGCGGCAGCTCGCCGCCATCCCGGTCCGGGGACGGCCGCTGCGGATCCTGCGACGGCGCGCCGGGCTCACCCGTGCTCGGGGGCTCGCTCGACGACGGACCGTTCGAGGGGCCGTCCGACGGACCGCCGGTGGGGCCGCCCGACGGCGAGGTCGAGTCCGTCGGTGCCGGCGAACCGGTAGGCGTACTCGTGGGCGTACCCGTGGGCGAACCGGTCGGCGTCGGCGAACCCGTGGGGGACGGCGAGTTCGTCGGAGTCGGCGACGAGGTCGGCGTCGGCGAACCCGTCGGAGTCGACGTAGGCGTCGAAGTCGGGGTCGCAGTCGGAGTAGGCGTAGGCGTCGGCGTCGGCGTCGGCTCGTCCGCCGGCACCAGCCCCAGGTCCAGGCTCAGGTCCCGGGCCCCGCCCGACAGTCGCACGGTCTGGGTGGTCCCGGTGGCCGGGTCGGCGTCCGAGTCCCGCGCCGGGTCCTTCCCCGCGTGCCGCGTGGTGGCCCTGGCGCCCGCCGGAGCGGTCGTCAGGTCGAAGCGCACCGCGTACTCCCCGTCCGGCAGCTTGTCGAACAGGTAGTTCCCGTCCGCGTCCGTCACCGTGGTGACCGGCTTGCCCAGCTTGTCCCGGACCGGCTGTCCGGTCCCGTCCAGCAGCTCGACCCGGACGCCGGGGACCCCGTTCTCGCCGGGGTCCTGGACGCCGTTGCCGTCGCGGTCGGCCCAGACGTGGTCGCCGAGCGCGTTGTCCGGCGGCGCGGGCGCCTGGACGCCGACGCCGACCTTGGCGGGCTCGGCCGGCAGCAGCGGGCTGCCGGTGGAGTCGGTGGCGGTGTAGGCGAAGCTGTTCCACGCGAAGTCGGCGTTGCCGGCGTCCACCGAGGCGACCATCGGCCAGGTCAGGGTGAACAGTCCGCCGGACGGCAGGGTGCCCGGCCGGCTGACCTTGAACCAGGTGGTGTTGCCCGGCCCGGGGAAGTCGGTGCTCCACTTCGCGTTCGCGTCGCACGGCCCGGGCACGGTGATCGGCCCGGTCGGGCAGGGGTTCGGCGAGGTGGTGTACTCGATCGCCACGGTCGGGTCGCTGGAGGTCAGCGGCCGGGTGAGCGAGGGCGTCCAGGCGGAGCCGCGCGGGACGTCCGGGCGCAGCAGGTAGGAGTCGCCGGGGGTGGGCAGCTTGTCGTACGCGACGAAGTCGGTGACCGGGTCCGGCGAGTCGTTGCGGACGGTCAGCCGGTAGGAGAGGCCGCCGCCGGGCGTGGTGGTGCCGGTGGTGGCGTAGTCCTGGTCGAGATCGCCCTTGACCTCCTTGAAGGAGCGCAGCACGGCCGGGACCTGCACCTCGACCCGGGAGGAGGCGTGGCACATGGTCTCGGTGGTGTTGCCGTCGCCGTCGAGGTCGTGGGTGTCCGGGACACCGCTGTCGGTGCCGAAGTAGGAGCAGGCGACGGGTTCCCCGGCGCCCTCGGTGGTGACGTACGCGTCGTTGGTGAGGGTCCCGGGCCTGGCGCTGCCGGCCACCTGGACGTCGATCAGGGTGCGGTAGGCCCGGTGGTCGTTGAGGTACGTCATGTCGGGCGCGCCGGCCGGCCAGGTCAGCTTGAGCAGTTGGCGGCCGTCCGGTCCGGGCAGCACCTGGACGGAGCTCGGGGCGACGGACTCCGGGTAGCCGGGGTCGCGCCGGGCGCTGCCGTCCTGGTAGACGAGGCCGGGCGGCAGCAGGTCGTACATCACCAGCGGGGTGCCCAGGGTGCGGCCGGTGCGGTTGTACGGGGTGAGCTGGAAGGTCGCGATGCCGCCGGGGGCGAGGACCTCGCCGGAGACGGTGGTCTTGGCGGCGCCCAGGTTGGTGGCGCCGGAGACGGTGGTGTCGGCGCAGGCGTTCGCCGAGGCGGTGGCGCCGGCCGCGTCGGTGCCGGTCACGTCCACGCAGTTGTGCAGCGGGCCGGGGGCGGTGCGGCCGTCGTGGCCGGGGGTGACCACCTGGGCGAGCACCTGGACGGCGTTGCCGGGGCTCCAGCCGGTGGGGACGGGGCCGTTCCACTCGAAGCGCAGCCCGTCGAGCCGGCGGCCGGCCGGGAGGCCGAGCACGTCGTTCGCCGGGTTCCCGGCGCCTTCGGCGAAGGTGATCCGGCGGCTGCCCGAACCGTCGAACGGCTTGCCGGGGGTGAAGGTCCGCCAGGTCGGGTCGCCGTCGAGCCGGTACTGGAGGGTGAGGCCGATGGTGGCGGGGTTCCAGGCCTCCAGCTGGATGGACTGGGGGATCAGCCAGTTGTAGAGGCCGGTGGTGGTGCCGCCGCCCGGGTCGGTCATCACCAGGCGGGTGACGGGGCCGGCGGTGTTGACGGCGTGGAGGCTGAAGGAGGCGATGTCGCCGGAGACCACCCGGTCCTGCCAGACCTTGGAGGCGGTGACCTGGATGCCGGTGGTCGGCGGCTGGAAGACCGGGGACACGGCGGTGGCGTCGGACAGGTCGCGCATGCCCTCGGGGCCGAGCGGGTCGCCCTGCAGGACCACCGAGTTGGTGGAGGTGGTGCCGCTGGGGAACGCCGGGTCGGGGTAGTTGACGACCAGGACGCCGGGGTTGCGGCAGCCGGCCTGGCCGTTGCCGGCCCGGAAGGCGCCGATGTCGAACACCCAGCGGTCGGGGTTGCCCGGGTCCTGGGTCCAGCCGGGCGAGCGGCCGGTGTCGACGACGGCGCCGGGCGGCAGGGTGTCGACCAGCCGGCTCGCGTCCAGGTCGACGTTGGGGACGCCGCTGGTGGAGCAGGCGCTGAACTGGTAGGTGACCGAGCGGCCGTCCTGGCTGCTGGTCTGGACTCCCTTGGTGACCTTGTAGTCGGGCTGGACGACGGCGCCGGTGGTGGCGGAGCCGGACTGCTCGGGCTCGCCGTCGGCGGTCAGGGTGGCCGAGTTGACGGCCTTGGTGCCGTTGGGGGTGGTGAAGTTGGGGAACCTGAGGACGACCTTGACGGTCGCGGTGGTCCCCGGGGTGAGGGTGAGGAGCCTGATGTCGAGGGTGCCGCCGACGGTGCCGGCCGCCGGGACGGTCGAGCCCGCGACGTCGACGGTGCTCGCGTCCGGGGTCCAGCCGACGAACTCCATCCCGGCCGGGAGGGTGTCGGTGATCCGGCCGTTGGCGCAGTCGGTGACGGAACAGGTGTAGCGCAGGGTGTAGGTGACGTTCTCGCCGGGCGCCGCCGTCGGCTTGTCCACCGTCTTGGTGAAGCCGACGGCCGCCTGGGCGGTCGGGACGGTGAGGGTGCCGGTGAGCAGCGTGCCCGCGAAGAGGCCCAGGGCGGTGGCCATCCGGCCCGCCTTGGACGAGGGTGAGGGTATTGATCGGAGCGTCCGCATCCTGGAATCTCACCCTCTGTTAATCCGAATGGAGGTACGGCGCGAGAGTAAATGAGGATTATTCACCCGATTGGAGCAATCCTGAACGCGTCCGAGGGGCATCTGTGAGCCACCTGAGGGCCATACGGGGGCAATCCGGACGGAGCGGCGCCGCCCAGTGGTGACGGACCGTGATCAGCCTGTCGAAGCCGAACCGGCCGGCGCCGTGGAGGAGCGCAGCACCAGCGAGGTCGCCAGCGGCGCGACCGGCGCGACCCGCTCCCCGCGCAGCAGGGCCGCCAGCGCGGCCGCGCCCGCCCGGCCCAGCTCCTCGCCCGGCAGGTCGACGGTGGTCAGCGGCGGGGCGAGCAGCGCGGCCACCGCGACGTTGTCCATGCCGACCACCGACAGGTCCTCCGGCACCCGCAGCCCCAGCTCCGCGGCGGCCTGGTAGACGCCGGAGGCGACCACGTCGTCGTCGCAGAGCACCGCGCGCGGCCGGTCCGCCCGCTCCAGCAGCCGACCCGCGACGGCCCGCGCGGCCCGATGTCCGTCGTTCAGGCTCACGCCCAACTCCACCACGTCCAGGCCGAGTTCACGGACGGCCTGCTCGAAGGCGGCCTGCCGGACCCGGAAGGTGTACGCGGAGTGGCTGGAGCGCAGCCGGCCGATCCTGCGGTGGCCGAGCGCGGCCAGGTGCTCGACCGCGGCGCGCATCCCGCCGGCCACGTCGAGTTCGACGGTCGGACGCGCCCGGTCGGTACCGGGGTCGGCGTCCAGGAAGACGGCGGGGGTGTCGGCGGGCAGCTCGCCGAGCTGGCTGTCGTCCGGGGAGCAGATCAGCAGGCCGTCGAAGCGGCCCGCGGTGGCGGCCTCGGCGAGGGTGGCGCTGCCCCAGCCGGAGCTGACCACGACGGCCAGGCCGTTGCGGCCGGCCTCCTCGTGGACGCCCTCCAGCACCCGGCCGAAGAACGGGCCCTGGAGGTTCGGCACGGCCAGCAGGATCATCCCGCTGCGGCCGAGCCGCAGCTGCCGGCCGGCCGCCTGCGGGCGGTACCCGAGGCTGCGGGCGGCCTCCCGGACCCGCTCCCGGGTCGCCTCGGAGACCCGTCGGCCGGCCTCGGCGCCGGAGAAGACCAGGGAGACGGTGGCCTGGGAGACCCCGGCGAGCCGGGCCACGTCCCGGCCGGTGGGCCGGCGGACGGGGGCCGGCCAGGTGCCGAGCGCCGCCTCGACGGACGGCTGCCCGGCGGACGGCTGCTCAGCGGAAGGCGGCTCGGACGGCTCGACGGAAGACGGCTCGGGCGACTCGGCGGAAGGCGGCTCGGACGGCATGGAGTCTCGGGTGGCGGGCACGGCGGCTGCGCTCGCGGGCGGGGCCGGGGTCAGCTCTGGCCGGCGGTGGCCGCGCGGGCGGCGTCGTCGGCGGCGTCCTCCTCGGCGTTCTGCGCGGCGATCCGCTCGGCGGTACGGCTGCGCATCCCGGAGACCTTGCCGCTGATCTGCTCGGACATCGCGTCGCGCTGCCTGCCCAGCAGCGCGTAGCTGAGCGGCGCGGAGGCGACCGCGGCCAGCAGGAAGAGGAAGATCATGCCGGCCTCACCGCTGACCGGGATGACCTGGAAGTGCCCGAGCAGCAGGGCCACCAGCAGGCAGCCGAGGAAGATGCTGACCCGCATGGAGGTGTAGCGGAGCGTGGCGTGCGACTTCTCCGGGCCGTTGCTGGTCACTCGACACATCCTTCTTCGTTGCGCTGGGGCCGGTCCTCCAGTCAAGCATGCCTGACAGCCGGAACGGGGCACGGGGCACCCGGTCCGGCCCGGACGGCCCGACCGGGGCCGGCGTCAGCGCAGGTCGAGCCACATGGTGATGTCGTCCCGGTCGTCCCCGGGGGCGATCCGGATCGCGGCCGGCACCCGGCCGACCTCCCGGTAGCCGCTGCGGGCGTAGAACCGCTCCAGCCCCTGGCCGCCGCGCGCGGTGAGCCGCAGCGACTCCAGGCCCCACTCCCGGGCCACCCGCTCGGCCTCGGCGAGCAGCCGGGCGCCGTGCCCGAGGCCCTGGAAGTCGGGGTGCACCATGACCCGCTTGAGCATCCGCCAGTGCTCCATGAGGTCGAAGCGCATCGACTCGAAGAACAGCGCGCCGACCAGCCGGCCCGTCCCGCTCTCGTGGGCGACCAGCAGCCGGTCCGGACCGTCCGGCGCGATCCCGGCGAACTGGTGGTCGGCGGTGTCCCAGACCTCCTCCTCGGTGACCGGCGCCACGAAGCCGACCGCCCCGCCGGCGTTGGTGACGTCGACCCACAGCCGGACGATGTCCGTCCGCAGGTCCGGGTCGGGCTTCGGGTCCAGGGTGAAGGTCAGGGCGGCCATGGACCGGAGCCTAGACCTCCGGTACGACAACCCCGCCCGGGGGCACCGGCCGTCACGGCAGCGCCGGCACCGCCCGGTCGGTCCGCCCGGTGCGCAGCGCCAGGCAGAGCCCGACCGCGACCGCGCACAGCCCGCCGGCCCCGTACCAGGTGAGGTCGTAGTTGCCGAGCGCGTCGCGGGCCAGGCCGGCCAGTCCGGCGACGACGGCCGCGCCGATCTGGTGGGCGGCGAGCACCCAGCCGAAGACGATCGGGGCGTCCCCGCCGAAGTGCCGGCGGCACAGCGCGACGGTCGGCGGCACGGTGGCCACCCAGTCCAGCCCGTAGAAGATCACGAAGGCGAGGATCGGCGGCTGGAGCGTGCCGGCCATCAGCTGCGGCAGCAGGAGCAGGGACAGGCCGCGCAGCCCGTAGTAGACGGTGAGCAGCAGCCGGGAGTCGACCCGGTCGGTGAACCAGCCGCTGGCCACGGTGCCGACCACGTCGAAGACGCCGATCAGGGCGAGCAGGCTCGCGGCGGTGGTGACCGGCATGCCGTGGTCGTGCGCGGCCGGGATGAAGTGGGTGCCGACCAGGCCGGCGGTGGTGGCGCCGCAGATCGCGAAGGAGCCGGCCAGCAGCCAGAACGCCCGGGTGCGGGCGGCGTCCCGGAGCACCTTCAGCGAGCGGGTCAGGGCGCGGCCCTCGGTCACCGGCGCGGGCGGGGCCTCGGTCGCGCCGTACGGGAGCAGGCCGACGTCGGCGGGCCGCTCGCGCATCAGCAGCAGGACCGGGACGGCGACGGCGCTGGCGGCGAGCGAGACCACGACCACGGCCGAGCGCCAGCCGTGCTGCTCGACCAGCCAGGCGCCGACCGGCAGGAAGACCAGGTTCCCGGCGGCCCCGGCGGCGGTCAGCACCCCGGTGACCAGGCCCTGCCTGGCCTGGAACCAGCGGCCGGTGATGGTGGTGGCGAAGGCGCCGGCCATCGAGCCGCTGCCGAGGCCGACCAGCACGCCCCAGCAGAGCACCAGTTGCCAGGGCTCGCGCATCAGCATGGTCAGCCCGGCGCCGACCGAGATGGTCAGCAGCGCGCAGACCACCACCAGGCGCACCCCGAAACGGTCCATCAGGGCGGCGGCGAACGGGGCGGTGAGGCCGTAGAGCGTCAGGTTGACGGAGGTGGCGCTGGAGATCGTCCCGAGCGACCAGCCGAACTCGTTGTGCAGGGCGTCCATCATCAGGCTCGGCGTGGAGCGGAAGCCGGCCGAGCCGAGCAGGACGAGCAGGGAGACGGCGGCCACCACCCAGGCGTAGTGCACCCGGGGGCGCTTGGCCGGGGCGGGCGGTCCGGAGCGGGAGGCGGGGGCGAGGACACGGCGTTCGGTCACGCGAACGAGTGTTCCGGGCCGCCCGGCGCCGGACGAGTGGCCTGAATGACAGCTTTCGCAAGAATCGGGCCAAGGTCCGACGTAGGCTGGCCCGGACCCACCGACATCCGAGGGGACGGCATGGCACACCTGGTCGCGGTACTCGCCCTGGAGGGCGTGATCGCCTTCGAACTCGGCATCCCCGCCCGCATCTTCGGCGGCGCCAAGGACCCGGCCGGGCGGCCGCTGTACGAGGTGGCCACCTGCACCCTGGACGGGCGGCCGGTCGCCACCAGCGCCGACTTCCGGATCGTCGTCGACCACGGGCCCGAACTGCTGGAGCGGGCCGACACCGTGGTGATCCCGGCCTCCGCCGACTCCAGCCCGGCCGTCGCCGACACCTGCTTCACCCCGGCACTGGCCGCCGCGCTGGCCCGGATCCGGCCCGGCACCCGGCTGATGTCGATCTGCACCGGCTCCTTCGTGCTCGCCGCCGCCGGCCTGCTGGACGGCCGCCCGGCCACCACCCACTGGCGCTACACCGAGCGCTTCGCCCAGCTGTTCCCCCGGGTGCGGCTGGACCCCGACGTGCTCTACACCGACGACGGCGACGTCCTCACCTCCGGCGGGGTGGCCGCCGGGGTGGACCTCTGCCTGCACGTGGTGCGCCGCGACCACGGCAGCGCGGTGGCCAACGCGGTGGCCCGCAACTGCCTGGTACCGCCGTGGCGCGAGGGCGGCCAGAAGCAGTACGTGGAGGCCCCGAGCCCGGTGGACCCCGGCGACAGCGGCACCGCCGCGGTGCGCGCCTGGGCGCTGGAGCACCTGGACCGGCCGCTGGTGCTGCGGCAGCTCGCCGACCGGGCGGGGATGAGCGTACGGACCTTCACCCGGCGCTTCCGGGAGGAGACCGGGGCCAGCCCCGGCCAGTGGATCACCACCCAGCGCACCGAGCGGGCCCGCCAGTTGCTGGAGCGGACCGACCTGACGATCGACCAGGTCGCCCGGGAGTCCGGCTTCGGCACCGCCGCCTCGCTGCGGCTCCAGCTGCGCGGCCGGCTCGACGTCGCGCCGAGCGCCTACCGGCGCACCTTCCGTGCCCTTCCCGAAAGCAGCGCCCTCCCCGAGAGCGGCACCGGCCACGAGAGCGGCACCGGCCATCAGAGCCCCGCCGTCGCCGAAAGTCCTGTCCGGCGGGCTTCCTGAGCGAAGCCTGGGAACGGGCCGCCCGGTGGCCGGATCCCGTCGCACGGGGGCGACGCATTGGATGGCGGCAGGCCGAGCGCACTGCGAGCGCGACACGGCAGGCCGCCATCCAACCGCGGCGCGCGAGCCCTGAGTCCGCGCCACACCCTCCGCACTCGCCGAGGAGCGGCCCGTGGCCGACCGTCCGCGATCCCCCCTGCTGGCACGAATCCCCTGGACAGCAGCACCGCGACGGTGGACGAACGTCCCCTCGGCGTCCCCTCGCAACGGAGCGCCGCACCCAAGAGTGATCAGTCGGATACGTCACGTCAATGGGTAGTCCGAAATTCGGAATGGTTGCGTCACCTTTCGGCCGGTGATCAGCACCGGTGATCGGCACCCGCGGACGGCCGCCGCGAAAGCCGCTATTGCGCCAAAGCCGCCCAGTCCACGTCGGCCAGCGGCTCGGTCGGCCGGGCGTCGCTGCCGATCTCGCACCAGACCCGCTTGCCCGAGCCGTCCGGGTACCAGCCCCAGCGCTCGCAGAGCAGTTCGACCAGCTCCAGGCCGCGCCCGTTGGTCGCGTCCTCGTCCGCGCCCGCGTGCCGCGGGGCCGGGGGGGCCTGGCTCGCGTCGGCGACCTCCACCCGCAGCGGGGCGGCCGGGCCGCCCTCCTGCGGGCCGTCGGCCACCGGCAGACAGAGCCGCAGCACGGCCGGACAGCCGGTGTGCACCACGGCGTTGGTCACCAGCTCCGAGACCACCAGCACCACCGTCTCGGCCATCGGCGCGTCCGGGTCCACCCCGTGGTTCAGCAGCCGCGAGCGCACCCACCGGCGGGCCCGACCGACCTCGGCGGGGTCAGCCTGCACCGCCAGCTGTACCTGAAGAACCTGCACCGCTCCACCACCCGCACTCGCAGTTCGGCTGAGTCCCGGTCGGGCCGGACCGGCCGGCGGGCCCGAGCCCGTCGCCCGGTGCCGCCCGAGCCGTGCCCGGGCGCCCGCGCGATCCGTTCGCCCGCGCCCGTTCGTCCGCGCCGTCTCGTCGGTCGGGCACCGGCCGCGACACGAATACGCCTCAGGATGGGCGGGGGGACGGAACGCAGCAAGCGCTTCGGGCATATTCCGGCGATCGGGCGACAGCGCGGTGCATACTGTCCCGCTCACGCTCGCGAGCCTCGTACCGGTGATCGTCCGACCCGGGCCGACCTGCCGGTCCCGCGGTCGGGAACCTACCGCCGCGCGCCCCGGGCGCCCCGCCCGCCACTCGCGAACCACCCGTGCGGCGCGTGTCCGACGGTGCTCGTACGGCGGCGCCGACGGACGCCCCCGCCGACCCTGCCGTCACATCGACCGACCGTCGCACCATCCGACGGTCCGGTCCCGGAGGACGGCGGTCCGGCCCCGGGGTCGGCGGCCCGGACCGGGGAGCACGTCCAGGAGGACGGCGATCCGTGGGGAACGGTTCCGTTCTTGCCGGAATCGCCCCCGGCGCCGCCCGGCCGCGGGATACCGTTGGGTACGCCAGCGAACCCGTCAGGAGGGTGGTTCCCGATGGCCACCCCGGAGCGGACCCCGCGCTGGGACGAGCAGTTGCAGCGCCGCCTCGCCCGCGGCGAGGAGACGGCGCTCGGCGAACTCTACGACCAGCTCGCGCCGATGGTGCACGGCCTGGCCGGGCGGATACTGGCCGACCAGGCCGCCGCCACCCAGCTCACCCGGGAGGTCTTCGCCCATGTCTGGGAGCACCCCGAGGACTTCGACCCCGCCCGGGGCTCGCTGCGCTCCTGGCTCGGCGCGCTGACCCACCACCGCGCGGTCGAACGGCTGCGGGCGCGGCGGGCCGCCGACCGCGGACCGGGCGCGGAGGCCGAGATCCGCGCCGTGGCCACCGCCGCGCGGATGCAGTACGTGGTCGACTCCCTGCCCCAACCCCTGCGTGAGACCATCGCGGTGACCTACTACGACGGTCGCACCTACCACGAGACGGCCCGGCTGCTCGGCATCAGCGAACAGGTCGCCAAGCAGCGGATGCGGCTCGGTCTGGAGCTGCTGGCCACCGAACTGGCCGAGGAGCGCGCCCGCCAGGACGGAGCCGGGGACGGAATCGGGCACGGGGACGGGGAGACGTGAGCAGCACTGAGGAGCAGCACGACGCCCTGCGCTCGCTGCTCGGCGCGTGGGCCCTCGGCGCCTGTCCGGCCCGCGAGGCGGCCGAGTTGGAGCAGCACCTGCGCGACTGCCGGGAGTGCGCCGAGGAGGCGGCCCGGCTGCGCGAGGCGGCCGGCTGGCTCTCCCTGGACGAGCCGCTGGACCAGCCCGGCTCGCTGCGCCAGCAGGTGCTCGACTGGTGCCTGGCCCGTCGGCCGGCCGAACTGCCCGTCCCCGCCTGGGGGATGCCGTACACGGCGGAGACCGCCAAGCTCGACGCGCTGCTGCGCGACCTCGGCCCGGAGGAGTGGCAGGAGGTGGCCGAACTGCCCTGGCACGGCGGCACCGAGTGGCTGCGCCCGGCCGAGGTGCTCGGCCACCTGACCGCGGTGGACGGCTTCCTGGCACTGGCGCTCGGTCTGCCCGACCCGGTGCCGGCCGCCCCGGGCCTGCCCGCCGCGCGGATCGGGCGGCGGGTGCCGCCGCAGGAGCCGGCCGCCGGTCCGGCGGTGCCGCGCGTCCCGGCGCAGGGCGGTCCGTACGCCGCGATCACCGCGCGCACCGCCCGGCTGGTCGCCGACCAGCGCGGTCTGGCACCGCAGTCGGTGCGCTCCCGCTGGCGGCGGCAGGCCCACGACCTGGTGCGCGGGGCCGCGCTCCGGCCGCAGGGCAACACCCCGGTCGACTACGGCTTCGCGGTGCTGCCGCTGCGCGACGCCTTCGTGGACCGCGCCTTCGAGTGCTTCGTGCACGGCGAGGACGTGGCCCGGGCGGTCGCCTACCCGTACGACCCGCCGGCGCCGCAGCACCTGCGGCAGATGGTGGAGCTGGTGGTCCGGCTGCTCCCCCGGGCGCTGGCCGGGCTGCGCGCGGCCCGCCCCGAGTTCGCCGGGGTGCCGGCCGCGCCGGTGGGCGGGGTCAAGGCGGCCCGGCGGGTGCGGCTGATGGTCGACGGCCCGGCGGGCGGCGAGTGGCTGGTCCCCCTCGACGGCGACGGCCTCCGCACCGACGGCTCCGACAGCACCGACGGCAGAGCCGGCAGAGACGGCACCGAGCCGGTGGCCTCGATGGTGCTGGACGGCCTGGAGCTGTGCCAGCTGGCCGCGGCGCACCGCGACCCGGACCGGCTGCCGGTCGGCACCCACGGCGACCGGGCCGCCGTCCGCGAGGTGCTGCACGCGCTCCCGCTGCTCTCCAGGCCGTAGCGGGCCGTAGCGGGCCTCAGGGCCCCGGCGCCGCGCCGCGCCGCCCCGCGCCTCAGGCGAAGACGACCGTCCGGGTCCCGTCCAGCAGCACCCGGTGCTCGCTGTGCCACTTCACCGCGCGGGCCAGCGCCTGGCACTCGACGTCCCGGCCGAGCGCGACCAGCTGGTCGGGGCTGACGTCGTGGGTGACCCGGGCGACCTCCTGCTCGATGATCGGGCCCTCGTCCAGGTCGGCGGTGACGTAGTGGGCGGTGGCGCCGATCAGCTTCACGCCGCGCGCGTGCGCCTGGTGGTACGGCTTGGCGCCCTTGAAGCTCGGCAGGAAGGAGTGGTGGATGTTGATCACGCGGCCGGACAGCGCGGTGCACAGCTGGTCGGAGAGCACCTGCATGTAGCGGGCCAGCACGACCAGTTCGACGTTCTCCTCGGCGACCAGGTCGAGCAGCCGCTGCTCGGCCTGGGCCTTGGTGTCCTTGGTGACCGGGATGTGGTGGAACGGGACCCCGTAGCTCTCGGTCAGGTCCTTCAGGTCGGTGTGGTTGGAGACCACCGCGGCGATCTCCACCGGCAGGGCGCCGATCCGGGTGCGGTAGAGCAGGTCGTTCAGGCAGTGCCCGAACTTGCTGACCATGAGCACGATCCGCATCCGCTGCTCGGTCGGGTGGATCTGCCAGTCCATGCCGAAGGAGGCGCCGATCGCGGCGAAGCTGGCCCGCAGCTTGTCGGCGGTGACCGGCTCGGGGGCGGAGAAGTGCACCCGCATGAAGAAGAGCCCGCTGTCGCCGTCCCCGAACTGCTGGCTGTCGATGATGTTGCAGCCGGTCATGAAGAGGTAGCTGGAGACAGCGTGGACGATGCCCTGCTTGTCGGGGCAGGACAGCGTGAGGACGTACTGGGCGCCGGCCGGCTGCTGCACTGGGGGTATCCCGTTCTAGGTCGTGACGTGCGTGGACGGTCCAGCGTGTCACATCCCGGACATGCGCCGTCCCGCTGCCCGTACTGCGGGACGGCTGCTGCCGCGGGGCGGCTGCTACCGCGGGACGGCGGCGCCCGGCGGTCAGACCCGGGTGAGGATGCGCAGCACGTCCAGCGACTTCGGCGGCGCGTCCGGGTCGTCCCCGTCGCCCACGGCCATCGCGACGTGCGCCTCGCGGGCGGCCCGGACGGTCTCCGGCCAGCCGGGGTGGCCGAGGTAGGCCGAGGCCGGCGCGTCCGCACCGACCTCGTGCAGCATCTGCACGGCCCGCAGCACCGCGACGTCCACCAGCGCGGCCTCGGCGGCGTCGCGGAAGATCGTCCCGACGTACTTCTCGGCCGACCAGTGGTCCAGCCAGGTGTCCTCGACCAGCCGGTAGACGGCGTCGGTCACGTCGCCGTACCCCTCCCGGCCGGTCAGCCAGGCCTCGTGCTGGAAACCGGGGTCGGACAGCATGTGCAGCGCCGAGCGCATTCGGGCTCGCCAGCGCCACCAGGGCAGGTCGTTGAGCGGCATGCCGCCCATCGTGCTGGAGCGGTGGCCCGGACGAGAAGGGTTTCGGGTGGACCGATACGAAGAATCTGTGCTGGCGGACATGGTGAACGATCGTACGTTCCCCGTCTGTTCGTGCTCCACTCGCGATCTACACGCGTACCGCCCCGGATTTCGGCGTCCGTTTGCCGTCCGTTCGCACTTCGGCCCTCTCGGCTTGCGGCGCCGGGGCTTGGCTTGCTCCGGTGCGCCGGAGGGCGCCCCAGAGAGGGAAAACCGATGACCAGCCGAAGGGACTCCTTCCAGGCCCGTCCCCCGATCGTGCGACGCCGCCGCCGACGCCCGATCGCAGCCGCCGCCACCGCCGCGGTCCTGCTCCCCACCCTCTTCTCGGCCTCCGCGTGCGGCGGATCGGCCGATGCTTCCACCAGTGGCAGCGACCTGACCGTGATGACCTGGGCCCCGGCGGGCACCGGCTCCGCCGACCGCCCGGGCATGACGGCGCTCGCCTCCGCCATCGGCCAGGACGTCAACACCAAGGGCGGACTGAACGGCCACCGGCTGCGCGTGATCACCTGCAACGAGCACAACACCGTGGACGGTGCCCGCGCCTGCGCCCAGCAGGCGGTGGACGCCAAGGCGGTCGCCGTGATCGGCTCGTACAGCCAGTGGGGCGAGGCGTTCATGCCGGTGCTGGAGCGCGCCGGCATCCCGCTGATCGGCGGCTACGGGCTCTCCCAGCCGGAGTTCGCCAGCCCGCTGTCCTACCCGGTGGACGGCGGCATGCCGGCGCTGATCGCGGGCAACGGCCGCCAGCTGGTGGACGCCGGCTGCAAGTCCGTCGCCCTGGTCCGCCCGGACACCCCGGCCGGCGACAACCTGCTCGGCTACCTGGGCACCGCGCTGCGGCCGGCCGGGATCCGGCTGACGGACGTCAAGGCGCCCGAGCAGTCCTCCGACTACACCCCGGTGGTCCGCAAGGCGATCGGCAAGGACGAGCCGGGCACCTGCGTCACCAGCGCCCTGGCCGCCGAGCCGACCGGCAACCTGCTGGACTCCTACCGGCGGCTGAACCCGAAGAACACCCGGATCGCCTCGATCATCGGCAGCGTCCAGCAGTCGGTGGTGGACTCCACCGGCGGCGACTCCGGCCCGCTCGGCGGCGCCTACGTCACCAGCTGGTACCCGCCGGAGTCGGCGAAGATCTGGGACGGGCTGCGCGCCGTGGTGCGCACCGACACCACCAACGGGCACCCGATCGACGTCTCCGACCCGGGCGTGCAGACCACCTGGGTCGCGTACGAGGTGTTCCGGACGGCGGTGCAGAAGCTGACGGAGGCCGGCAAGCCGGTCTCCTCGAAGGCCGTCTCCTCGCTGCTGGACGGCGGCGAGGTCATCGACGTCGGGATCACCCCGCCGCTGAACTGGGGCACCACCAACATGCTGCCCAGCAGCGGGTCGCCGCGGCTGGTGAACACCTGGGTCACCTACCAGGTGGTCAGGAACGGCCGGATGACCCTGCAGCAGCCGGGCTTCGTGGACATCCGCTGGACGCTCACCGGAGGCCGTCCGCCGGCCTGACGCGCGCCGCCCGGAGCGGAGCGGGGACGGGCCCTCGGGCCCGTCCCCTCCGGTCGTTCAGGGGCCGCCGCCGCTCAGCGGTCGCCGTCGCTCAGCGGGCGCCGCCGCTCAGAGGTCGCCGTCGTTCCGGTTCGGCAGTCCGCTCTGGGCGGCGATCGTGTTCCAGAGCGTGGCGGCCTGCTTCTTCGCGGTGGTCGCGGTGCCGCTGGCCTGGACGGCGTTCTTGTAGTGCGGGTTGTCCTGCTTCTTCGCGTCGCAGCCGCCCTGGGCGTCCTGCGCCCAGGCCGCGTACTCGTCGTCGGCCTGGGCCGAGGCCGTCCAGGCCGCGTTGAGCTGGTCGACCAGCTGCTGGCCGCCGGGCAGCTTGTCGGTCTTCAGCTGGCCGAGCTTGCTCTGGAGCTCGCGCCGCTTGCCGGCCGCGGCGGTCAGCGCCTGCTGGGACTCGGGCAGCTTGTCGCACTTCTGCACCGAGGCGACCGCGGAGACCACCGAGCTGCGGCTGTCGCTCGCGGTGCCCAGCAGGTCCGACAGCGGCTGCGCCTGGGCCTTGACGTCCGGGTCGACGGCCGCGCCGGAGCCGCTCGCGCTCGCCGTCCCGGGGGCGCCGGTACCGGTGGTGCCGGCGGTGGCGGCCACCGGGCCGGTCTTCTTGGTGTCGTCCGTGGGCTCGCTGCCGCCGTTCATCAGGACGGCGACCAGGATGCCGGCCGCCGCGCAGCCCGCCACCACACCGCCGATGATCAGCTTGTTGGACGGACGCCCGCCCCGCCCCGAGCCACCGGCCTGGGTCGCGTCGAAGCCCTGGCCGTAGTCCTGCCCCTGCTCCGGGGCGTAGCCCTGGTGGTAGTCCTGCGCCGGGTAGGCAGGCTGCGGCTGCGCGGCCGGCGGGTAGGCCTGGTAGCCGGGCGCGGGCTGCGGCTGCGGGTAGCCGGGCTGGGCCTGCGCCGCCGGGTAGCCGGCCGTCTGCGGGTCGCCGCCGGGGTAGGGCGGCAGGTACTGGGTCTCCGGGGCCGGATCGGGCTGCGGCGCACCGTACCCGGGCTGCGCGGCGCCGTAGCCGGGCTGCGGCGCGCCCCACGGGGCGTTCGGCGCGGGCATCGGCTGGCCCGCCATCGACTGGCCGGGCATCGGCTGCGCGGGCATGGCCTGGGTCGGCAGCGCGTGCGCGCCCTCGCCGAGGTACTCCGGCTGCCCGGAGGGCTGTCCCACCGGCGGCACCGCCGAGTGGGCCTGCGGCGGGCCCGGCTGGCCCGGCTGGCCCTGGGGCTGGCCGGGCTCGGGGCGGAACAGGTCGTCCAGGTTGAAGTCACCGGAGTTCGGGTACGAGCGGCGCTGACTCAACGCGATTCCTCACCTGTGCAGGACCGCGCACTGACGGCGGACCACATCTCGTCGGTTCTTGGGAGCATCACAGTTCCATTGGACGTCGCGCCCACGCTACCGGTTCGCCTCACCGGGTGACCACGTGGGCGGGACATCCGTCACGCTCCCTGCACAGACGATCCGCGGCGGCACCGGGCTCAGGGCCTGTCTTCTGGATCCTCGCCGGGTCCGCCAGGATCCAGGAGACAGGCCCTGGGCCGCCGCTAAGCCGCCTCGGCGTCGGCCCGGGCGTGGAACTCCCGGACCACCCGCTGCTCCCGGTAGGGCTCCAGGCGGCGCCGGAACTCGTCCAGGTACTCCACGCCCCGGTTGGAGCGCAGCCCGCTCAGCAGCCGGACCGCCTGGGTGCCCGTCTCGCAGGCGCGTTCCAGGTCCCGCTGCTGGAGCTGGGCGGTGGCCAGCAGGACGAGGTCCACCGCGCGGCGCCGGACCCGGGTCGGCGGGTGCAGGTCGAGCGCCCGCCGGGCGTAGTGCTCGGCCGGGCCGGCCTGCTCCAGGTCCCGGTGGCAGTGGGCGAGCTCGTCCGCGAGGTAGGCGTCGTCGAAGTGGGCGATCCAGTCCGGGTCGTCCTCCGGGCGGCGCTTCTCCATCGCCTCCAGCGCCCTGGCCGACACCGTCTCGCAGGAGCGGGCGTCGCCGAGCAGGGCGTGGCCGCGGGCCTCGGCGGCGTAGAACATCGCCATCGCCGTCGGGGTGGCCACCGAGCGGGCGCCTTCCTGGGCGGCGCGGGCGAGTTGGGCGATCTCGCGCGGGTTGCCGAGGGTGGCGGCCAGGTGGCTCATCGAGGCGGCCAGCACGTAGCCGCCGTAGCCGCGGTCGTCGGCGGCCTGGGCCAGCCGCAGCGCCTGGATGTAGTAGCGCTGGGCGAGCCCGGGCTGTCCGGTGTCCACCGCCATGTAGCCGGCCAGTTCGGTCAACCTGGCCACGGCGGCGAAGAGTTGGCGCCCGGTCTCCTCCCGGTAGGCGCCGCCGAGCAGGCCGGAGACCACCGAGTTGAGGTAGTGCACCACCACCGGGCGCACGTGGCCGCTGCCGAAGCGGTGGTCCAGGTCGACCAGCATCGCGGTGGTCGCCTTGATCGCGGCCACGTCGGTCGGACCGACCCGGGGGCCGCCGGCCCGCGCCACCACCGGGTCCGGCGGGGTGATCAGCCAGTCCCGGCTGGGCTCCACCAGCGCGGACGCGGCGACCGTCGCGCCGGTCAGGAAGTCCCGCCGGCCGACGTCACTGCGCCACAGCTCGCACACCTGCTCCAGGGCGGCGCCGATGGTCGGCGCGAACTGGAGCCCGATGCCGGAGCTCAGGTTCTTGCCGTCCGCCATGCCGATCTCCTCGACCGACACACTGCGGCCGAGCTTGCGGCCAAGGGCCTCGGCGATCACGGCCGGCGCCTGCCCGCGCGGCTGCTGCCCGCGCAGCCAGCGGGCGACGGAGGTCTTGTCGTACCGAAGGTCCAGCCCGTGCTCGGCGCCGCAGAGGTTGACCCTGCGGGCCAGGCCGGCATTGGAACAGCTGGCCTCCTGGATCAGTTGCTGCAGACGCTCGTTGGGCTGTCGTGCGACGAGTGGTCTCGCGGCCATTGGGCTTCGCCTCCCCACACCCTCCGGTCCCGGCCGGCGGGCGACGATTCTGCTGATCTGTTGCCGACTGTCCGACCGTCCAAGGAATCTGACACCAGGTTAGCGATCAGCAACGCCAGCGGGATACCCACGGTGACGAACCGCACCCCCCTTGCGCCCTGGTAAATGCTCCTGTGCGCCCCCGCTGCGCCTGCCCTCGGGCCCTTCAACTCGGTCGACTAACCGGAACGGGTGACATTGCCGCGATGCACCCAACCGGGCGGCTCCGGGCCGTAACCAGCCTCACGCACGGTAGTTGAGCACCCCGTGGAAGACATCCCCGACGCGGACCGGAACGAGAAGGCCGCTCCGCCCCCCTTACTCATCGAAGCCGTCGGCTACGCCGAGACCCGCCACTGGGAGGTCGCCCCGGGCGCCTGGCTGGTCGACGACGGCGACGGCGGCGTCCGCTGCTCCTGCGGCGACCGGCGCTGCACGCTGCCGGGCGCCCACCCGCTGGACCCGGACTGGGCGCGGCAGGCGAGCGCCGGCCCCGGCGCGGTGCGGAGCTGGTGGACCGAGCGGTCGCAGGCGTCGATCCTGCTGCCCACCGGGCGCTCGTTCGACGTCCTGGACGTCCCGGAGACGGCCGGCTGCCTGGCGCTCGCCCGGATGGAGCGGATGGACCTCCAGCTCGGACCGGTGGCGGTCCAGCCCGCCGCGCCCGGGCGGATCGGACGGCGGCTGCACTTCCTGGTGCTGCCCGGGGTCGCGGCCAGACTCCCGGAGATGCTCCGCCGGCTCGGCTGGCCGCCCGGCCGGCTGGACCTGGTCGCCCGCGGCGAGGGGGACTGGACGGTCGCCCCGCCGTCCCGGATCGGCTCCCTCGGGTACGCCCAGTGGGCCCGCTCCCCCACCGCGCTCAACCGCTGGCTGCCGGACGCCGCGGAACTGATCAGCCCGCTCGCGTACGCCTGCGGCCGCGAGGCGCCCTCGGTCCGCACCGCCGGGGCCGCCCAGCCCGCGCCGGTGGGCTGAGCCCGGGCCGCTCCCCCGACCCGCTCCGTCCGACCCGCGCCACCCGGCCTGCTCCGTTCGGCCCCGGGCGTGTCGGACGCCCCCGAGACCAGCCGCCCTCTGCCGATCGGGTGAGGGCGTGCTCCGCGCGACACCACGCGCGCGAGTGACGGGCCTTGTCCCCCACCGGGGACGGGGCCCGTCATACGCATGTCCGGATAAGGCCTCCGTGTACCCGCTGGTCAACCGGCAAAGCCCCTCGTACGAGTGACAGCACTCAAGGATTGCCATGATCGGCCGAGGGGAGGAATTGCGATGTGTGGGGACGCCGGCAGGGGCGCTCGGACGGGGAAGCCGGGCGGCGGCGACGGAGGGGAAGCGGGAGGGAACAGGAGGGGACGGAGGGGATGGGGAGGACGAAGGGGCCCGCTGCACGGGGAGCAGCGGGCCCCTTCGCCGTACCGGAGTACCCCGGCGCCGTACGGGCTCAGGCCTGGGCGACGAAGACGTGCTGGGCGATGTCCTTGCCCAGCTCCGCCGCGTTGTCCCCGGTGCCGACCAGCACGCCGCCGACGCCGGCGCTCACCTTGACCGTGGAGCCCGGCCGGACGCCGGCCCGGCGCAGGGTGCTCATCAGCGCGCTGTCCGTCTGGATCGGCTCGCCGATCCGGCGGACCACGACGTCGGCCCCGGCCTCGCCCGGCTTGACGGTGTCCAGCGGGACGAGCCCGGCGTCGAAGCCCTCGCCCTCGGCCTTGGTGTCGCCCAGCTCATCCAGGCCCGGGATCGGGTTGCCGTACGGGGACTGGGTGGGGTGGCCGAGCATGGCGAGCACCTTGCGCTCGACCGTCTCGCTCATCACGTGCTCCCAGCGGCAGGCCTCCTCGTGCACCTGCTCCCACTCCAGGCCGATCACGTCGACGAGCAGGCACTCGGCGATGCGGTGCTTGCGCATGACGCGCACCGCGAGCCGGCGGCCCTCCTCGGTCAGCTCCAGGTGGCGGTCCCCGGCGACCTGGAGCAGCCCGTCGCGCTCCATCCGGCCGACCGTCTGGCTGACCGTGGGACCGCTCTGTTCCAGGCGCTCGGCGATGCGGGCGCGCATCGGGACGATGCCCTCCTCCTCCAGCTCCAGGATGGTGCGAAGGTACATCTCAGTGGTGTCGATCAGCCCAGACATCGCCGCTGGCTCCGTTCTTCGGTGTCCTCACCGCCAATTCTGACGTACCGGACCGACAACCGGGTCCGCCCCGGGGCTCCGGGGACCCGTTTTGTTCCTGTTGACAACGATGCCGCCGGGGCGCGACCGTGCTCGCCGAAGCTTTCTCCACCGGCGGTCTGGACCACCCGGACCACCCCACCCGGCCGGATCCCCCACCGGCAGAGAGCGAAGGCAGCAGATGAACGACCTGGTCGGCCGGTACTTCGACGCGGCGATCTCCCACCTCCAGCGGGTCCGCGAGGAGGAGGCCGACACCATCGAGGCTGCCGCCGCGCTGCTGGCGGAGGCGATGACCGAAGGTCGCCGGGTGTTCACCTTCGGTGCCGGGCACTCCGCGCTGCCGGCCCAGGACGTGGTCTACCGGGCCGGCGGGCTGGTCCCGGTGAACCTGCTGAACGTGCCCGGGATGGCCGGGGTGACGGTGATGCCCGCGCCGCTGTCCAGCGCGCTGGAGCGGGTCTCCGGGCTGGCCACCGCCACCCTGGACCTGACCCCGGCGACCGCCGGGGACCTGCTGTTCGTGATCTCGCTCTCCGGCCGCCAGGTGATGCCGGTCGAGCTGGCCCGGTACGCCCGGGACCGCGGCCTCAAGGTCGTCGGTGTGACCTCGCTCGCGTACCCGCGGGAGGTGCCCTCGGCGCACCCGACCGGCACCTACCTGAAGGACCACTGCGACGTGGTGCTGGACAGCAAGATCGCGGTCGGCGACGGCGAGCTGACCCACCCCGGCGCCGAGACCACCTTCGGCCCGGTCTCCACCATCGTGACCAGCGCGCTGATGCAGGCCGTGGTCGCCTCGGCGGTCGGCCGGCTGGCCGACCGGGCGGCCGCCGGGGAGTGCCCCGCGCCGCCGCTGTTCCGCTCCGGCAACGTCCCGGGCGGCACCGAGTGGAACGCGAAGCAGATGGCCGAGAACGCCGAGCGGGTCTTCTACACCTACTGAGCCGCACTCCCGCCCGGGTGAACCCGCCGGTCCGCACCGGCAGGTCGCCCGCGCACGCCCGTCGGCCGCCGCACGCCCCCACCGCCTCCCGCACGCTGGGTGCTGGACCGAACACGGGGAGTACCGGACAACCACCGGGTCTTCCCGGCCACATCCGGCCGCCCCGGCCGTCACCAGGCGTACCGGCGAGCCGCCCGGGGCAGGAGAGCGGTGCGACCGGAGCGACTGGTGGGGGCCGAACATGGCGTCTGTTGCGGGACGGACCGGGTGGGTGCGTGAGCGGGACCTGCTGCCCGAGTTCTTCTGGGCCGCCGACGCGGCCTCACTGCGCGGGCAGCGGCGCTCGGTGCTGCTCTCCGCCTGGGAGCTGGTCCTGCTGGTGGTCGCCGCGGCGACCGGCTCCGCCGACGGCGAGCCCTGGGCCTGGCCGGCGGCGGCGGCCTACCTCGGCGCGATCGCGCTGGCCGTGGTGATCAGCCGGCAGAACCCGCAGGGCCTCTGGTACGAGGGCCGGGCGGCCGCCGAGTCGGTGAAGACGCTGGCCTGGAAGTACGCCGTCCGGGCCGACGCCTACCAGCCCCCGCCGCGCCCCCTGCCGGACGCCGAGGGGCTGTACCGCTTCCAGCTCGCCCGGGTGCTCGGCGCGTTCCGGGAGACCCCGGTGGGCGTCCCGGACGCCGGGGTGGAGATCACCCCGGCGATGCGCGACCTGCGCGGGCAGCCGCTGGCGGTGCGCCGCGAGGTGTACCTGGCCGAGCGGATCCGGCTGCAGCACGACTGGTACCGCGCCAAGGCCCGCTACTGCGCCCGCGCCGGGCACTGGGCCGGGGTGCTGGGCGTGCTGCTGCCCGCGCTGGGCCTGGTGCTCGCCGTCCTGCGGGCGCTCGGCGCGTTCGGCTACGACGCGCTGGGCACGGTGTCGGCGGTGGCCGCCTCGGTCGCCGCCTGGGCGCAGCTGCGCCAGTACCGGCCGCTGGCCGCCGCGTACGCCCTGGCCGCCGAGGAGCTGGCGCAGGTCCAGCGCCAACTCGCCCAGCTGGACCTGGAGTCGATGGAGGCCGAGGAGGTCTGGGCCCGCCTGGCCCGGGACGCCGAGGACGCGATCTCCCGCGAGCACACCACCTGGCAGGCGCGCCGGGAGGTGCGCACCACCACCGACCGGGAGCACGCAACCGACCCGGAGCACTGAGGAGGCCGCAGGTGTCGTTACGGACGGTCAAGACGGCGGACGACCGCGCCCTCGCCGTGGAGTCCCTCGGCGACCCGCGCGGCCGTCCGGTCTTCCTGCTGCACGGCATGCCCGGCAGCCGGGTCGGCCCGCACCCGCGCAGCACCGTGCTGTACCGGCTGGGCGTACGGCTCATCTCGTACGACCGGCCCGGCTACGGCGACTCGACCCGGCTGTTCGGCCGCCGGGTGAGCGCGGCGGCCGCGGACGTGCGGACCATCGCGGACGAGTTCGGGCTGGAGAACTTCGCGGTGCTCGGCCGCTCCGGCGGCGGCCCGCACGCGCTGGCCTGCGCGGCGCTGCTGCCGGAGCGGGTCAGCCGGGCGGCGGTGCTGGTCGGCCTGGCCCCGCGCAACGCGACCGGACTGGACTGGTACGCGGGGATGACCCCGTCCAACGTCCGCGCCTACAAGGAGGCCGAGCGCGGGCACGGCCGGATCGCCGACGCGATGGAGTTCCGCTCCCGGCAGATCAAGGACGACCCGGTCCGGCTGCTGAACGGGCTGCGCACCGAACTCTCCGCCGCCGACCGGGAGGTGGTGGCCGACAGCGGGCTGCGGCGGATGCTCCAGAGCAACTACCGGGAGGCGTTCCGGCACGGCGCGGACGGCTGGATCGACGACGTGCTGGCCTTCACCGCCGACTGGGGGTTCGAGGTCGGGTCGGTCCGGGTGCCGACCTGGCTCTGGCACGGCGCGGACGACCAGTTCTCGCCGGTCGACCACTCCCGCTGGCTGGCCGACCACATCCCGGACGCCGAGCTGTTCCTGGAGCCCGGCGCCGCGCACTTCGGGGCGTTCCGGGTGATGACCACCGCGCTGGCCTGGGCGGCCGGCTGGGGTGCCCCGGGGGGGTCGGACCTCCACCGGCGTCCGGGGCGCTGAGCCGCCGTCAGATGCGCTGGACCACCGGCGTCAGCGGCGCCGAACCGCCGAGCACCGCCAGCACGTTGTCCACCGCCAGGCCGCCCATCGCCTGCCGGGTGCGGACGGTGGCGCTGCCCAGGTGCGGGGCGAGCACGGCGCGCTCCTGGGCGAGCAGCGCGGACGGGACGGCCGGCTCGCGCTCGAAGTTGTCCACCGCGGCGGCGAACAGCGCGCCGGACTCCAGCGCGGCGGCCAGCGCCTCCTCGTCCACCACGCCCGCGGTCATGCTGACCACCACCGCGCCGCGCGGCAGCAGGGCGAGCCGGCGGGCGTCCAGCAGGTGCCGGGTGTCGGCGGTGAACGGGCAGGTGACGACCAGCACGGTGGAGGTGGCGAGCAGTTCCTCCAGCGGCTTCCAGTCGGCGCCCCCGGCCTGCTCGGGCGGCAGTTCGCGGCGGTTGTGGTAGCCGACCGGCATGTCGAAGGCGCGGGCCCGGCGGGCCACCGCCTGGCCGATCCGGCCCATGCCGAGCACGCCCAGCGGGGTGCCGGCCAGCTCCATGCCGAGCAGGAAGTTCGGCGCCCAGGTCCAGGGCGCGCCGGAGCGCAGCAGCCGCTCGCCCTCGCCGAGCCGGCGGGTGGCGGCCAGCAGCAGCGCCCAGGCCATGTCGGCGGTGGCGGTGGTGAGCACGCCGGGGGTGTTGGTGACCAGCACCCCGCGGTCGGCGCAGGCGGCCACGTCCACGTTGTGGTAGCCGACGGCGTGGTTGGCGACGACCGCCAGCCCCGGGCCGGCCGCGTCGAGGAACTCGGCGTCCACCCGGTCGTCCAGGGTGGTGATCACGGCCCGCCGGCCGCGGACGGCGTCCAGCAGGGCGGCCCGGTCCATCGCCAGGTCGGAGTCGTGGCAGGTGACGGCGTGGTGCGCGGTGAGCCGTTCGATGACGCCGGGGGCGAGGCGCCGGGTGACCAGGACCGGGGGCGGGGTGCTCATGGTCCGGCAGCGTACCCCGCCCCCTGCCCGGTCAGACCGGCTGCGGCTCCAGGTCCCGGTTGATCCGCTTCCAGCCGCGCGCGGCGACCGTGTTGGGGTGCTCCTCGCCGAACTGCCGGATCAGCTCGGAGATCGCCCGGGCCCGCAGTTCGGCCGCCTGGGTGTGCCGCCCGCCCGACCGCAGGGTGATCGCCAGGTTGGCCTCGCAGGCCACCGCGTCCGGGTGCTGGGCGCTGTAGCGGTCGCAGAGCCCCTGGTACGCGGCCCGGCCGAGCCGTTCGGCGCGGTCCAGCTGCCCGTCGTCGCCGTAGGCGTTGGCCAGGTTGATCATCGCGTTGAGGGTGTACGGGTGCTCGGGCCCGACCGAGCGGGTCAGCCCCTCGAAGGTGATCCGGCCGCGCTCGATGGCGCCCGGGACGTCGCCGCTGCCCCGCAGGTAGATGCCGAGGTTGTTGGCGCAGGCCAGGGTGAACGGGTGCTCGTCGCCGAACAGCCGCCGGTGGCCCTCGAAGACGGTGGAGCAGAGGTCGCGGGCGGCCTCCTTGTCGCCGGAGGCGCTGTGGTCGGCGGCCAGGTTGAGCGCGCAGGCGAGCGCGTCGGGGGCGTCGGCGCCGTAGCGCTCCAGGTAGCGCTCGTAGGTCTCCTTGGTGATCCGGCGGGCCTCGGCGAGCTGGCCGATCCGGCGCAGCGAGACGGCCAGCGACTTGGCGTTGCGCAGGTTCTCCGGCAGGTCCGGGTCGAGCACGTCGCCGAGGTCGGAGGTGACCTCCTGGAGCAGGTCCACCGAGCCGCGGTAGTCGCCGAGTTCGCGCAGGTCGCGGGCCAGGTTGGACTTGGTGGACAGGGTGTAGGGGTGCTTGGGGCCGAGGACGGCGGTGCGCCGGTCGAGGGTCTCCTGGTCGAGCTCGCGGGCCGCCTCGCTGTCGCCGACCAGCCGGTAGTCGATCGCCAGGTTGTTCGCCATGGAGAGCGTGCGCGGGTTGTCGTCGCCGAACAACTCGCGGAACTGGTCGAGGATTTCGCGGTCGAGGTCGAGGGCGGCCTGGAACCGGCCGAGCGCCCTGCGGTCGGCGCCGAGCGAGCCGGCCGTCATCAGGGTGTACGGGTGGTGCTCGCCGAGCAGGGCCCGCTGGCGCTCCAGGGTGTCCTCGTCCAGGGCCAGCGCCTCGCCGTAGTTCCCCTGGGAGCGCAGCACGTTGGCGAGCTGGAAGCGCAGCAGCAGGGTCTGCCGGTCGTCCTCGCCGAGCTTGCCGGTCCACTCCACGTCCAGGGCGTGGCCGAGGTCGCGGGCGCGGTCGAGCTCGCCGCGCTTCCACAGGTAGCGGACCCGGTCGATGAGCAGCTGGCGGGTGTCCGCCTCGTCGCAGTTGTGCGCCTTGGACGGCGACAGGTGCGGCCAGATCTCGTCGAAGGCGGGCCAGTTGGCCGGGTCGTCGGTGTCGCCGAGGACGGGCCGGGCGCCGGTGAGGATGCGGTGCACCTCGTGGACGGCGACCTCCTGCTCGTCGGCGGTCATCCCGGCCCGGATCACCGCCTGGACGAGCCGGTGCACCTGGAAGCTGTTGCTGCCGGCGTCGACCTTGGCCAGCGCGTACCGGCCGATCGCCTGGATCACCTTGCCCAGCATGAACTTGTCGCTGAGGTCGGCGTCGAACCGCACCAGCGCCCGGATCATCTGGTCGCTGTAGAAGAGGTTCATCGAGATCGGCTCGGGCGCGAAGAACGCGCACAGCTGGAGCAGCCGGACGGCCGCCGGGGACTGCTGGCGCAGCCGTCCGATCGACACGTTCCAGGTCGCGGCGACCGGGGTCGGGTAGTCGGCCGGGCGGCCGACGGCCAGCGCGCGGGCGGCCTCGGCGTGCAGCTGGGAGACGTAGGTCTCCACCGGGGTGCCGGTGGTGTCCAGCCAGGCGGCGGCCACCTCGACGGCCAGCGGCAGGTCGCCGACCGCCTCGGCGACCCGGTCGGCGTCCGGGCGGGAGAGGCTGCGGGCGCGCCGGCACAGGTGCTCGACGCTCTCCCCGCGGGTGAAGACGTCGACCTCCAGCGCCTCGGCGTGCCCGGTCCAGGCCTGGTTCCGGGAGGTGACCAGGATGTGGCCGGAGCCGCCGGGGAAGAACCGGCGGATCTCGGCGGGCTCGTCGGCGTTGTCGAAGATCAGCAGCCAGCGCGAGGTGGGCACGCCGCGCCGCAGCGCCTCCCGGGCCGCCTCGGCCGCCTCGGTGACCGAGTCTCCGACCCGCAGGCCGAGCCGGCGGGCGAGTTCGGCGAGCGCCGGGGCGACCAGCTCGATCTGCTCGGCGTCGATCCACCAGACCAGGTCGTAGTCGGACATGAAGCGGTGGGCGTACTCCAGGGCCACCTGGGTCTTGCCGACGCCGCCGAGCCCGTACAGGGTCTGCGGGGTGGGCAGCACGGCCGCCATGCCGCCGCGCAGCTGGTTGCGCAGCTGCTCCAGGACGGCGGCGCGGCCGGTGAAGGAGGGGTTGCGCGGCGGGACGTCCCACACCGAGGGCTTGCTGCCGGGGAAGCGCGGGCCGCCGCTGGGCGCTTCGTCGAGCGGGGAGTCGCCGCGGCCGAGCGCGCGCAGCAGGCTCTGGATCGACTGGGTCTCGTCGCGGCCGACCAGGTCGACCGGGTTGCGGTTGCTGAACGGCGCGGTGAGCCGGACGTCGCCGACCCGGACCGGCAGCAGCTGGCGCCGGGTGCCGGAGGGGTCGGAGCTGACCACCGACTCCCACAGCGCCCGCGCCTGCGGGGAGCGCTGGTAGGCGGGCGAGAGCACGGCGACCGTCCGGTACGCGGAGTCGATGCCGCGCTCGGTCTCCTCGCGCGGGTCGGTGCCGGCGCTGAGGTCGCGCGGCAGCACCCGGAAGCCGGCCCTGGTCAGGACGGACTCGATCCAGTCCGCCCACATCCGGTCCTCGGGGACGTAGGAGAGGTAGAGGTCGGCGGGCACGGACGGGCGGCGGCGGGTGAACGCGTCCACGTAGCGCAGCCGCACCTCCTCGTCCATCGGCGGCAGGCCGGCCGCCCGGCCCTCGGTGATCATGGAGGTGAGCCGCTCGCAGGCGGCCAGCATCGAGGTGGGCGTGCCGGTCTGGTCGCCGAAGGTCGCGAGGATCTCCTCGTAGGCGTAGAACGGCCGGTACGGGATCTCCACCGAGCCCCAGTACTGGGCGAGTTCCTCGCCCTCGAAGCCGGTCGGCAGCCCGTCGAAGCGGACCCGGGCGAGGGCGCGGCCGGCGTCCGCCTTCTCCTTCTCGCCCTCGTCGATGCGCATCGGGACGGGCAGGATGCGGATGCCGCGCTCGCGGTAGCGGTCGTGGATGTGCTGGGCGATCCGGGAGGCGCCGTCGATGGACTGGTCGCTGAGGGTGAAGCAGACCACCAGGTCGTCGGGCATCTGGACGGTGCAGATCTCGGCGATGTCGGACAGGCCGGTGCGGGAGTCGATCAGCACGTAGTCGTAGCGCTTGGCCATGTCGGCCTTGAGGGCGTCGAAGAACTGCCCGCCGTCGAAGCGGTCGTAGAAGATGTCCCAGTCGAGGTGGGTGACGGCCTCGGAGTAGTCGCGGTTGAACTGGCCCGCGGAGAGGAAGTCCAGGCTGCCGCCGGCCGGGAAGTGCGGCCAGATGAGCGAGAGCGCGTGCGGGTGCACCCGGGCGAAGTCCAGGTGCCAGCCCTCGGCGTGCTCGACCGGGCGCAGCGCCTCCTCCCGGTACTCGGCGATCAGGTCCATCATGCCGGTGGTGCCGGCCAGCGAGGCCTGGTCGAGGAACGGGTGGAAGAACTTGGCGAGGCCGGGCGCCTCCAGGTCCCAGTCCACGGTGAGCACCCGGAACCCGTTGGCGGCCAGGATCCAGGCGGTGTTGGCGAGCGCCATGGTGCGGCCGGTGCCGCCCTTGTACGAGTAGAAGGTGATGATCCGGCCGTTGCGGTCCTGCTCCGCCGCCTGCCGCCCGGCCTCCCGCTGGGCGGCCAGGTCGGCGGCGGTGAGCCCGCCGAGGCGCAGGTTCCTCGTGACGTTATCGCTCATCGTGGTCCTCGTCCTCCCAAGGGCGCCATCCCGTCATCGGGTTCATCGCCGTCGTCGCGGTACGGTGCGTGCTCGCGGTGCGGGTCGTTGCCGTTGTTCCGACTCCGGTGCTGGGTGCGGCCGTTGCCGTTGCTTCTGCTGTCGGCGGGTTCGTCCCCCTGCTCGTCCCCGAAGGGGTCCGCCGGGGCTCCGTCCGACCCGTACCCGCCTCCTGGGCGCCGGAACGCGTCCCGCAGGCTCGGCCGCGGTGGCGGCGGTTCCTCCGGTTCGGCCCGGGTGCGGCCCTCGAAGGCGTACTTGGCCTTCATCGCCGCCCGGGGCAGCGCGTCGTCGAAGTCCTCCAGCGTGTGCAGCCCGGTCGGGCCGGTCGCGCCGAGGAAGCTCGGCCGGCTCGCGCGCCGGGTGATGCGCAGCGCATCGTCGCTCAAGTCGCCGAGTTCGTCGGAGCGTTCGGCGCACTCGGGGTCGTCGCCGTTGAACGGCTCCAGGATGCTCACCCAGGTGGCGTCCGAGCGGTCGAAGCGCCGGACCAGTTCGCGCCGGCGCGGGTCGCGCAGCGCCCAGCGGTCGAGCAGCAGCAGGCCGGGCGCCTCGGCGTTGCCGTCGATGATCGACTCGACCTCGTCGTCGAACTCGTGCACGGTCGGCTGGAACCCCAACTGCCGTGCGAGACGGGCCGCGTGCTGGGCGATCGGCGAGCCGACCGGCCGGTACGGGTGCCAGTCGGTGCGCCGTTCGCCGTAGTAGTCCGGGCTCCGGTCGGCGGGCAACTCGTTCTGGTGGTAGGAGAGTACGGAGATCCGCAGCTGCTTGGTCGGGGCGGTGACGTTGAAGGCGCTCGGGAGGGTGTTGAACTCCAGCCGCCGCCCGACCGGGATCACCGTCTCCTCGGCGACCTGGACGATCCGGGCCGCCAGCCGGTGCACGGCCAGCTCGTAGGAGGAGCGGAAGTAGCTGAGCTTCATCAGCGCGTAGAGCCCCTCGGTGGCGTACTCGGGTCCGAAGCTCGTGTGGTTGAACTGGAGTTCACTGGCCACGTTCGGCAGCCGGTAGCGGCTCATCGGCGCCCACAGCACCGGCACGATGCCGCTGGTGCGCTCGGAGTCGAGGTTCGCCGGGTAGACCGGCCGACGGGTGAAGGCGTGCCACTCCTGGCCGCACGGGACGCTGTTGAAGTACCTCGGGGAGTACAGGGGTACGAAGACCCGGCACGTCGCCAACTCGTCGGACAGCCGTTCGGCCCACAACTCGCCCTGGTGCATGGACTCGTCCATGAAGCCGACCGCGACCCCGTCCGGGACGGTGGTGAGCTGCAGCACCGCCTCGCAGAGGTCCCGGTACAACTGCCTGACCCAGTGGTTCGGGTCGCTCGCGCCCCGCGCACCGGCCTTGGGGGTGTGCGCGTAGGAGAGGAAGAAGTACGGCCGGGCGTCGTCCTCGTCCCAGCCCCGGTCAGTCACACGCGCCTCCCCCGGGCCCGTCGGCAAACCTGCCTCCCGCAGCCCCCGTGCGGCGGGGCTTCAGTGTAGGAACGACTGACACCCCAATGGAATAGCACAACGTCTCGCACGAATTGACATGACCGAAACGATGCCGCCACCCGTGCACAGGGAGCAGTACCCTCGTTCCGGCCGCCACGCACCACCAGGAGGGCATCCGTGGACCACCTCGACTGGCAGAGGTCCAGCACCAGCAGCGACAAGGATGACTGGATCGAGATCGCCTCCGCGGGCGACCACGTCTACATCCGGCAGTCCAACGACCCCACCCTCGTCGTCACCACCACCCGCATCAAGTTCAACGCCTGGGTCCGCGGCGCCAAGGCCGGCGAGTTCGACCACTTCGTCGCCTGACCCCGCCGGGCCCCGCCTGCCGACCCCGCCCGACCGGCCCCCCGCCGGTCGGGCGTTCCGCTGTCCGGGCCCGGGGGTCACCCCCCGTAGCGGGCGGCCAGGGTCCGGACCGTTGCGGCGATGCGGGCGCGGAGTTCGGCCGGTTCCAGGACCTCGACGTCGGCGCCCAGCCGCAGGAACTCCCCGTGCGCGTGGTCCAGCGACTCGATCGGCACCCGGGCCTCCGTCCAGCCCCCGTCCGCGGCGGCGACCCCGAGGCGCCGGGCGCCCTCCGGGGTGAGCCGGAGCAGCGCCTCCCCGGTGTGCAGCCGGGCCCGGAAGTCGGCGAGGTAGTCCGCCCAGTACGCGCCCAGGCCGAAGCCGTCCGGCACCGCGAACCCCTCGTCCAGCTCGCGCAGTTCGACGACCTGGTCGACCCGGTACGTGCGCATCCCGGTCGGCCCGGCGGCGACCAGGTACCAGCGCCCCGCCTTGAGCACCAGCCCGTACGGCTCCACCCGCCGCTCGATCTCCTCCGGCGCCCGCCAGCGCCGGTACCGCAGCACCACCGCCCGCCGCTCCCACACCGCGGCGGCGACGGCGGCCAGGTGCGGGGTCTCGTCCGCGGCGCCGTACCAGCCGGGCGCGTCGAGCAGGAAGCGCTCCTGGATCCGCCCGGCGTGCTCGCGCAGTTCGGCCGGCAGGGCCGCCCGCAGCTTGAGCTGGGCGGCGGCGAGCGCCTCGCCGAGGCCCAACTGGGCTGCGGCGCCCGGGAGTGCGGCGAGGAAGGCGGCCTGGGCCTCGTCGGCGGTCAGCCCGGTGAGGCGGGTCCGGTAGCCGTCGACCAGCCGGTACCCGCCGGCGTGCCCGGCGTCGCCGTACAGCGGGACACCGGCGGCGGCGAGCGCCTGGACGTCCCGGTAGACCGTGCGGACGGAGACCTCCAGCTCCGCCGCCAGCTGCTCGGCGGTCAGCCGGCCCCGGTTCTGGAGCAGCAGGAGCAGGGCGACCAGCCGACTCGCGCGCATGCCGCCCAGTATCCACTGACAGGGGATGTCAGGGGAGCGCTCCTACGCTGCGGCCCATGAACGACTTCACCCGCACCGGGGCGGCCGCCGCATGAGCCCCGTCGTCGAACTCCGCCGGTACACCCTGCACCCCGGCGCCCGGGAGACCCTGATCGAGCTGTTCGAGCGCGAGTTCGTGACCGGCCAGCAGGCGGTCGGCATCACCGTCGGCGGCCGCTTCCGCGACCTGGACGACCCGGACCGCTTCGTCTGGCTGCGCGCCTTCCCCGACATGGCCGGCCGGCGGCGCGCCCTGGAGGCCTTCTACGGCGGCCCGGTCTGGCGGGAGCACCGCGACGCGGCCAACGCCACCATGGTCGACAGCGACGACGTCCTGCTGCTGCGCGGCCCCGGCTTCACCCCGCCCGCGGGCGCCCGCGAGGTCCTCGCCACCGTCTGCCACCCGGCCGACGCCGCCGGCTTCGACGCCTTCGCCACCGAACACCTGCTCCCGGCCCACGCGTTGCACCGCACCGAGCACGCCGAGAACGACTTTCCCCGGCTGCCCGTCCGCACCGGCGAGGACGTCCGCGTCTGGTTCGGCCCCGCCGAGCCGGCCCCCTGGCCGTCCCGGCGACTTCGGCTGGAACCCGTCACGCCGTAGCCGCCGGACGCACCCCGCCGCACCCGCTCCGTCAGGGGCCGACGAGCCCCGCCAGCTCGTCGGCCGACTCCGGTGCCAGGCGGTAGAACCCCTGGAGGCCGACCGCCCGTTCGAGGCGGCCGTCCACCACGTGCTTCAGGTTCCGCGTCCGGTTGCGGCGGTTGCGCCAGGTGAGCCGCTCCAGCAGCTCGCCCGGCACCGGCCGGTCGAAGCGCACCGGCGTCGCGTCCACGTGCACCGCCGAGGCGCCGCAGCCGCCGGCGCCGAGCATCGACCAGGCCTCGTGCCCGGGGAACGCCGGGTCGTCCCAGCTCGCGGCGGCGGCGCCGCAGCAGTCGCCCCGCTCCCGGTCGACCACCCGCATCCGGCTCACCACGAACACCTCACACCGGTTGACGTGCAGCGCGTACACCTCGTCCCCGGCCCGGGCCCCCGACCAGGCGGGCAGCGAGGTGTGCACCCCGCTGAAGGCGACCGGGGGCCGGGCACCCACGTGGCCCGCCTTGCGCAGGGCGCGGCAGGTCGGCTGGGTCCACAGGACGGTGAAGGCGTCGGGCATGCGGCGATCGTAGGAGCGGGCACGGACAACGGCGGGTGCGCGTTCCCTGCGCGCGCCGGGCACGTGCCCTACGCGCCCGCTCCTGCTGCCGCCCCTACGCGCCGGCCCCGGAGAGCCAGCCGTCGACGGGGACCCGGCAGGAGTTGAGGATTCCGGCCACCATCCGGTACGTCCCGACCAGCGCCAGCAGCTCCAGCAGCCGCGGCGCGGAGTGGCTGTCCGCCAGCGCCTCCCAGGTGGCCGGGGAGAGCGCGTGCCCGTCGTGCAGCTCGTCGACGGCCCGCAGCAGGACGCGGTCGGTCTCGGCCCAGTCGGGGTGGTCCGGCCCCTCCGGGACGCGGGCGATCTCGGGCCCGCTCAGCCCGGCGAGGCCGCCGAGCCGGACGTGGTGCTGCCACTCGTACGTCGAACCGGTGCGGTGTGCGGTGCGCAGAACGGCCAACTCCCGTTCGCGGGGCGGGATCGTGCCCTGGTTGAGCAGGGCGAGCAGCGGCGCCAGGCTGGTCAGCAGGTCGGGGTGGTGCCCGATGGTGGCCAGCACGTTGGGCACCGGGAAGCCCTCCAGCGGCCCGGCTCCCTCAGCCGGGAACAGCTGCCGGACGACGCCCGGCAGGCCCGCGGCCAGCGCGGTGACCTCGGCGGCGACCTCGGCCCCGGCCCGCGGGGCCAGCAGCGGGGCGGGCTCGTACGCGTCCAGGAGGCCCAGGAGTTCCATCTCGCCCGGGGTTCCGTCGCCGTTGAGTTCGCGGTGGACGGCGCCGATGTTGAGGACCAGCCGCTCGGGGTCGGCCAGGTCGGCGAGGCCGATCAGGTCCATCTCCCGTGCGGCGCGCAGCACCGGCACGCCCGCCCGGTGGGTGCGCTCGGCATGGTCGCGGACCCGCTCCAGGTAGTCGCGGAAGGAGCGGACCTCGGGCTTGCCGACGACCGGCCCGTGCCCGGGCACGATCGTATCGACGTCCAGGCCGAGGATGCGGTCGCAGACGGCGATCCAGTTGCCGATCGGGCCGCTGTGGATCACCGGGTGGCCGCCGATGAACAGCAGGTCCCCGGCGAACAGCACACCGGTGTCGGGCAGTTGGACCAGGATGTCGCCCTGGGTGTGGGCGGGGCCGACCTCGATCAGCCGGACGGTGCGCCGCCCGACAGCCACGTCCAGCTCGCCGGTGAAGGTCCGGTTCGGCGGGGTCGGGGTGATGCCGCCGAAGTCGAAGGTCTCCCGCATCCGCTGGACGACCTTCGGCAGCCGGAGGTCACCCGGCGCGGCGACCACCGCGTGCAGGTGGTCGGCGCGCATCTCGGCCGCGGCAGCCTCGGAGGCGATGGTCACGACGTCCGGGAGGAGCTGGTTGCCCCACCAGTGGTCGCCGTCGCTGTGGCTGTTGACCAGCGTGCCGATGGTGACGTGCGGCAGGGCGCGCGCGACGGCGTCGAGCAGCTCGCGGGTCTGCGGGACGGTGAACAGGGTGTCGACGAGCAGCGCCTCGTCGCCGGAGGCGATCAGCCCGGCGTTGCTCAGGCCCCAGGAGCCGTTGGGCTGCAGGTAGGCGTAGGCGTCCGGGGCGATCTCGTGCAGGCCGAGGGTGTACGGGACGGCCATCGTCAGGCCTCCTCACTGATTGGACTGGAGTACTAACATGTACTCCAGTCCATCAATGGATTCAAGTACGCTCCCCTTGTGACCTCTCCTCCCAACCGACACGACCAGCGCCGCACCGCGACCCGGGAACGGCTCCTGACGGCAGCCCTGGAGCTGTTCGCCACCCAGGGGTACGCGGCCACCACCTACGACCACATCGCCGAACGCGCGGACGTGGGACGCCAGACGGCCTTCAACCACTTCCGCCGCAAGGAGGACTTCGTCACCGCCTGGGTCCAACAGCGGCACGAGGTGCTGAACCGGCAGGACGAGGCGAGCGCATCCACCGGCGACTCCGTCATCGATGCGCTCGCCGACGCACTGCGCACCCTCGCGGAGCTCAACGAGCGGGAGTATGCGCTGGCCAAGGACCTGCACGACAGCGGAGTCCTCCACGCCGCCTTCGCCCTCGGCGCCACGACGCCGCAGGCGTTCGTCACCGCCACCACCCGGGGAGCCGAACGGGGCGAGATCCGGCCGGACTTCGACCCGGCAGCCGTCGCCGACCTGGTGTTCGACACCTACATCACGACCCTCGGCCGCTGGCTCGCCGCCGGCGCGGACCGCCCGCTCGCCGACGCCCTGCTGGCCAGGCTCGACATCCTCGCCACCGGCTTCACGGGCGGCTACTGACCGCACGGGCGCGGGCTACCGGTACTGCCTGAACTCGCGGACGAGCGCGAGCAGGTTGATCAGAGTGCTGGCCGGAACATTGCCGAGCGAGACCAGGACCTGCCCGTTCAGGACGGTCTCCCCGGGCTGGGCGGACGGCCAGAGCAGGCCGAACTCGCGCCCCTCGGTGCGGAGTTCCACGATCAGGCCGGCGATCTGCCGACTGGTGAGGTACCGAATCGCGGGATCGGCCGGCCGGATGGGATAGAGGGCGTTCACGCGACCAGGTCCAGCTCGAACCAGACCCGCTTCCCGAGCTTCTGCGGCTCGACACCCCACCGGTGCATGAGCCCCTCGATCAGCTGCAACCCCCGCCCCGACTCGGCGAGCAGACCGAATTTCTGATGCTTCGGCAGCTCCGAACTGCGGTCGGCGACGGTGACGCGGAGGGTGCTGCCGGAGTAGACGACCGTGACGACCGGCGAGGCGGTCAGCCCGTGCCGCCACGCGTTCACGACCAGCTCCATGAGCGCGAGTTCGGCGTCCCCGATGACCGGGTCGGGGTACCCGGCGCGCTCCATCGCGTCGCGCAACACCTCGCGGGACACGGTGAGGGAGGGGGAGTTGAGGTTGGGGTCACACATGGGGATGCTCCCAGCGGTGCAGAGGAATGCCGTACAGACAGGCACTACTGACGACCCATCTGGTCGGCTGCGTTATTGAACTGTAGGGGAATCTCCCTCAACTCTGCAACACACTCAGTGCATGTGCCTACACTTTGCGTAGGCACAGGTCACGCGAAGGGGCACCCCCATGGGATTCAGGACCGGGATCAGCGAACGGCAGCGCCGCTTTGGCGAGGAGCTTCGACGCGTTCGAGACGCCGCAGGCCTCTCAGCCCTGGAGATCGGCGAGGCCCTTGGGGTGAAGGGCCCGAACGTCAGCCACACCGAAGCTGGCAGGCTCGGCCTCAATCTTGAGCGATTGAATGCCTGGCTCGACATCTGCAACGTCACGGACCCCGACTACCGAGCCGGCCTCGTCGCCATGAGCGAGAGCTCTGGCAAGGGCTGGTGGACCGAGTTCAAGCACGACGTGATCCCTCCGGCCCTGGATCTGGCCGAAGTAGAAGCGAGCGCCATGGCCGTGGACACCTACGAAACGCTTCTGATCCCGGGTCTCTTGCAAACCAAGGCGTACAGCGAGGTCATCCACGCATACACCGAGAGGAAGGTCGAGTTCCGTCGACAGCGCCAGCAGCTCCTGACGGGCGAGAGTGCCATTCCACTCCGGGCGGTGATCCACGAAGCGGCCCTGCACATGATGTACGGAGGCCCGACCGTCATGCGCGACCAGTTGACCCACCTGATCGAGATGAGTCAGCAGCCAAACGTGACGATCCAGATCCTCCCGTTCGACTGCACGAGCTATGCGCCGACCGACACCCCGTTCATGCTGGCCCGGGGATCACACGCAAGGCTCCACACAGTTCTGCTCGAACATCCGCATGGCTCGACCTTCGTGGGAGATCCTGAGTCGGTGGCAGCGTTTGACCAGAAGTTCGACCGGGTCAGGGGTCTGGCTCTCCCACCCCTGTCCATTTCCGCACCGGCACCATCCGCCACCTATCGTGACTCGATGGGCTTGATCCAGCACATCCGTTACAAGGTCCAAGGAAGGTGACCATGAGCCAGCTCACCTGGCAGAAGTCAAGCTTCAGCGGCGACCAGGCCAACTGCGTCGAAGTCGCATCCGTCAACGGCCGCATCTACATCCGCGAGTCCGACGACCCCACCACCATCGTCACCACCACCCCCACCAGGCTCGCAGCCTGGCTCCACAGCACCAAGGCCGGCGAGTTCGACCACCTCATCGAAGCCTGACCCTCCTCCCCCGTGCCCCGGCAATGGGCCGGGGCACGGGACCTGGTCAGCAATAGCTCGTCCCCAACCAGCGGCGCCTCACAGTCCAAGAGCCCCATCGGGGAACGGGCCGTCACCCGTGGCCGCTCGCCGTTCCTCCCCACTGCTCTCTGCGTAGGAAGTCGACCTGGCCGACTTCCTACGCAGAGAGCAACCTATCGGCCCGTGCCCCAGGCATCCTGGGACACGGGCCGTCGTGGTAGCAGCGTGCGCACGGCGGAGGCTATACAGGACTTGCTCCAGCCCATCCGTCACACAGCGTCGGAAAGGCAGACATGGAACAGCTCAACTGGCAGAAGTCGAGCTTCAGCGGCGACAGGGCAGACTGCGTCGAAATCGCTTCCGCTGGCGACTTCGTCTACATCCGTGAGTCCGACGACCCCACCACCATCGTCACCACCACCCGCCCCAAGCTCACCACCTGGCTCCACAGCACCAAGGCCGGCAAGTTCGACCACCTCATCGAAGCCTGACCCTCCTCCCCCGTGCCCCGGCAATGGGCCGGGGCACGTCACCAGGCAGCCCAGCCCCAGCCAGAGCATCCGTCATGCAGCTCAGGGAAGGTAAGCATGGAACAGCTCAACTGGCAGAAGTCGAGCTTCAGTAGCGACCAGGCCAACTGCGTCGAAATCGCTTCCGCCGGTGAGCTGGTCTACCTCCGCGAGTCGGACAACCCCACAACCATCGTCACCACCACCCGCCCCAAGCTCCACGCCTGGATCCACGGCGCCAAGGCCGGCGAGTTCGACTACCTCATCGAAGCCTGACCCTCCTCCCCCGCGCCCCGACAGTGGGCCGGGGCGCGGGGACCCCGTTCAACCCACTCGCCCCGCCAGTCCCAACACGCGGTACCAGTGGCTCGTCTCCACGCCTTCCGCATCAAGCCCGGCCAGGTCCCGGAAGCGCTCCCCCGCGATCCACTCGAAGAAGAACTCCTCAACGCTGCCCGCCACAGGCTCGACCCTGCACCCCGTGAACCAGACGTAGCCCTCGTCCGGCACCCGCCACACGCTGCCGTCGTGATCCACCAGCAGCGGGTTCAACGCGGCCTCCCCGAAGTAGAAGAACCGCGACGCATCCTCCAGCACCCCACCACCGGGCAGCTCCGCTCCCTCCAACCCCTCCGCCCACTGCCGGTCGGCCAACTCGTCGGCCCGGTAGAGCCGGCACGAGTGGTCCAGGTAGAGCCCGTCAGAGGCCGCCACCAGCTCCCTGACCCCCTCGGGCGTCCCCACCGGAACCGAGCTGCCGTTTCCACCCTGCGGCACCTCACAGTCCAGGAGCCCCAACTCCTCCCGGTGCGCCTCCAACGTGGACCGCAGAAGCCCCATCACCTCGAAGACGCCAGCCATCTCCCCACCCACCCTCGAACAACAACCCCCTAAAGTCTCGCGCAGGAAGTCGACCGGGCGACTCTGCTGGCGAAGTCGGTTGGGTTGGGCGTGGGACGGTAAGTGTCTGCTGGTCGGGGTGGGTTGGCTGTCTGTGGGGGTGGGTCGTGTTGCGTCCTGGTGGTGTGTCGGGGATTCCGGCGGAGACGGTGGCGCTGGCTCGCCGGGTCCATCCGCGGGGGACGGACGAGATGCGGGTTCGGGACGCGCTGGGTCCGTTGTTCAGCGACGTGGACTTCACCACGGGTGAGTTCGAGGAGATGTACGCGGACCTGGGACGGCCCGGGATCTCGCCGGCCCTGCTGGCGATGGTCACGGTCCTGCAGTTCCTGCACAACCTCTCCGACCGGGACGCCGCGGTGGCGGTGGCCGACCGGATCTCCTGGAAGTACGCGCTGGGACTGGAGCTGGAGTACACCGGTTTCGATGCCAGCGTGCTGTGCGAGTTCCGGGCCCGCCTGGCAGCCGGGAACCGGGCGGATGCCCTGCTCTCGCTGATGCTGGAACGTCTGAAGGCCGCCGGCCTGGTGCGGGCCGGCGGCCGTCAGCGCACCGACTCCACCCACGTGCTGGCCTG